>NZ_CEVWNY010000030.1:0-29394 GCF_982384815.1 Desulfitobacterium sp.
AAACCCTAGATATATAGAGAGAGGGATTCGAACGGGAGGGAAATAAAAAATGCGCCCTTTGGAAGCATTTTTCCCGACCCGGCATGATAGTGAGGGTATCCGAACGGCGTGAATCCCTCTCTCTCCGCCATAAAACGATATTTGGCCAAGTTTGATTCGTTTCGTATTCGACTTTGGCTTTTTATTTTGCTATAATTGATTTGGCTGTGCTAGACGGGGGGGTAGCGGATCCCTGTAACTCGCAACCCGCTTTAGCGAGGTGGAATTCCCGCATGAGGGCAGCGTTTGTGGAGCGGCCAGGGCTAGTTGTGATGAGGTCTGGGTCTTACGCAACAGAGCACTTCGAACCGTGTCAGGTCCTGACGGAAGCAGCACTAAGGAGCAAACTCTGTGTGCCGTAAGGTCGCCTAGACTGAGCAACGAATCCTGGATTCGTCCGGAAGCGTCTGTTCGACTAAGGGTGCACGGCCTAAAATATTAACATAAAGGTGGTCTTGTACCATCTTTTTTGATATTAAGCTCTTATTTTTAGCTTTGCGGTGTTACCCGGAAAAAGGTGACAGAGATTATTTTTTTAAGGTGGGAGCCAAATGGCTTATTTAGCCTTATACCGTGAGTGGAGACCAAAAAACTTTAAAGAAATGGTTGGACAAGAGCATGTGACCAGAACCCTGCTTAATGCTCTGGCTCAGAATAAGGTGGCTCATGCTTACTTATTCAGCGGCCCCAGAGGAACAGGGAAAACTACGACGGCTAAGGTTTTGGCTAAGGCTTTAAACTGTGAGCAACGTAATGGAGTCGAACCCTGTAATACATGCTCTTCCTGCTTAAGTATCGATCAAGGCAGTGCCATGGAAGTATTTGAAATCGATGCGGCTTCCAACCGGGGTATTGACGAAATTCGCGATTTAAGGGATAAGGTCCGTTTAAGTGCCGGGGAAAGCAAGTATAAGGTTTATATCATTGATGAGGTCCATATGCTGACTACGGAGGCTTTTAATGCCTTGTTAAAGACCTTAGAAGAGCCACCGGAGCGAGTAGTCTTTATACTTGCGACAACGGAAGTTCACAAAATACCATTAACCATCCTTTCTCGGGTTCAGCGCTTTGAGTTTCACCGAATTCCTCTTGAACAAATCCAAGAGCATTTAAAAAAGGTTTGTCATACTATCGGCAGAGAAGTAGATACGGAAGCCCTACATATAATTGCTCAAAAATCCGAGGGTGGGCTCCGGGATGCCTTAAGTATTTTAGATCAGTGTCTTCTTCTAGATGGCAAACTTGGTGTAGAGCAAGTCTATCAAGTTTTGGGAATGGTCGGAGAAGAGTTTAGTGCTGATCTTGTGGATCAACTTCTTGTCCGCGATTATGCCAATACCCTAAAACTATTAGGGGAAGGAATTAATCAAGGCATGGATCCTCGCCAGATTATTCGTGAGCTTCTGGATTATCTGCGGCAAGCCCTACTTTATGCTTCAACCCAAGCCTTTCCCCATATTGCCCCTCACCTCAAGGATCATTTGGCTGCTCAATGTGAACAAATTGGGTTAAAGACCTTATTAGCATGGATCGGGATTTTACTTCAAGGGGAAAGTCAGTTAAAATATGCAACAAATGCCCGTTTGGCTGCGGAACTTCTCTTGGTCCAAGTGATCTACGACTCTCAAAAGGAATCCCCCACGGAATCTTCGGCAGTTTTGCAAAGATTGCAGGAAATGGAGCAGGAAATCAAGAACCTTACTTCAGGGCAACCTTCCCGCAAAGTTAGTGGAGTGGGAGACAATGCCGGGGTAAAAGAGAAAGCTAAGGAAAAGACTGCTTATCAGATTGAACCTGCGACTTTAAGGGACGGAAAGCTAAGTCAATCTCAATCCGGTGGGGCGGAACAAACTAAGCAAATCAGTCAAGCCGGTCAAATAGAAGGTGGAGGTCAATCCGGTAGTTCTTTGACGTTTCAACAAATTCAGGGGCGTTGGGCGGAGATTTTGGAGCAGGTACGAAAAATAAAAAAATCCACCCATGCTTTTCTAATGGAAGGTAGACCTGTTGAATTAGACGGAGAGACTTTGGTTATTGTATTTAAGGAAGGATTATCTTTTCACCGGGATAAGGTCAATCAAAAGGAAAATCGCGAAACTATCGAAAAAGTATTGCAAGATCTATTAGGTATTTCTATAACTTTGCAAAACTTATTAGAGAATGAATACGAAAAGGGTAAGAATCCGAAGGTGCAGGAAAAGCCGGAGGAGAACAGTCTGGTTAAAAAGGCCGAGGATTTATTCGGCTCCGATTTAATTACTATTAAAGAGTAAACTAAAGAGTAAAACGAAAATAAAAGGAAACTATCATAGGTGTTTTTCCTAAATTTGGCTTACAACTTTTCCTTTTATAGTTTTAAATATTATTCAAGAAATTAAAAAATTTGTAAGGAGTGTATCACATGGCATTTAAAGGCGGCGGTATGGGAGGAAATATGGGCAATATGTTAAAGCAAGCTCAGAAACTCCAAGAGGAAATGGCTAGAGCTCAAGAGGAGCTTAAGACTCGCACAGTTGAAGCCTCTGTTGGCGGCGGAGCCGTACAAGTTGTTGTCAATGGAAAAAATGAACTGCTGGAATTAAAGATTAAACCGGAGGCAGTAGATCCGGATGATGTAGAGATGCTGGAAGATTTGGTTAAGGCGGCAGTAAACGAAGGCCTCCGAAAAATTGAAGAACTGGTTTCTACGGAAATGGGCCGCTTAACCCAGGGCTTTAAGATTCCCGGCCTCTTCTAAGTGAGGGAGTATGGATTTTTTGAATTATCCCCAGCCACTTGCTGATCTTATTGCCGCATTATCCCGCCTACCTGGGATTGGACCGAAGACAGCGGGGCGTTTAGCTTTTTATCTTTTACAACAGCCCCAGGTTGCTGAAAATTTGGCTGAGACCATCCTTAGAGCTCAACAAGAAATCAGGGAATGTTCTGTTTGTTGTAATTATACTGACCAAGACCCATGCGCTATATGTAGTGGGGAAAAAAGAGATCGTAGCTTTCTTTGCATCGTAGAGCAGCCGCGGGATGTGGTTGCTCTAGAAAAAACCAGGGAATTTAAAGGTCTCTATCACGTCCTTCATGGGGTTATTTCTCCCTTGGAAGGGATTGGTCCGGAGCAATTGACTATTGCCAAGCTTTTGACGAGACTCGATGGGATCAGGGAAATAGTCATGGCCATGAACCCTACGGTGGAGGGAGAAGCAACGGCTATGTATTTATCCAGGCTGCTAAAACCATTGGGAATTAGGGTAACAAGAATTGCCCACGGATTACCGGTAGGCGGCGATTTAGAGTATGCCGACGAAATCACCATCGCTCGGGCTTTAGAAGGCCGGCGTCAAATCTAAAAAATTTTAAGGTCGGAGTTGTTCTTCTTTGTCCACTTCACGCATATTTTTGGACTAGGCTATCTAGAAAGTATTAGTCTGAGGGTGCATAAGGAAACTAAGGCTTCCGCTTGCGCCAAGGCTTAGCGTAAGCCAAGTTTTCTTTATAGTGGTAAAGGAGGCAGTCCCATGACCTTAATTTTTTTGGGCTTATTTGTTTTACTTATTGGACTAGTGGTTAAAAGCAGTTTAGGAAAACCCAATATTTATTTAAAAACTGCTATTCATATTCTCGGGGGAATTGTTGGCTTATGGATCTTTAACTTAATCTTAAGTGTAGTAGGATTTAGTGTGCCTATCAATGTTTTTACGATCGTAATTGTTGGGCTCTTAGGTTTTCCAGGTGTGATGGCATTAGTAGGTTTGCAAATACTAGGCATTTAGGTCTTAAATAGCAACGATATCCATTAGACAATTCAAATAATGGGTTTAAATTCTTTTAAAGATTTCTAATTTTTTATCAGAAAATAGTGATTTTTTTCATTTATTATTGATTTTTACGGAAATATTCGCTCTAGCTTCATTTTACGTCTTGACGAGATGAACAAGGCAAGAGTATACTTGAACTGACTGCAGGGGACTTTTCGGTCATAATCACCGGAAGAGTCCCTCAACGTATTTTTATGGGATTTTTGCGAAAATTTAATCATTTAATTTTCGTAATATCTTCTAAAAGCCCTCTAAAACCCTATATAACATAGCTAATTAAATTTACTTAGTAATTCTTAAAAGCTTCTTAAAAGCAATATAGGCAGATATTCTTTTTATGCTAATTTTTACAACAGCTTTGCTTTGTTAAATTTTGGTGTCTAATTTTCATGTCATTTTTGGGTAAAAGAGAAAATTCTCCCGAACCCTTTAATTAAAATTTTCATTTAGGAGGATGTACCAAATGGCAAAAATGAAGACTATGGATGGTAACGAAGCTGCTGCGCATGCGTCGTATGCGTTTACAGAAGTAGCAACCATCTTCCCCATCACTCCCTCTTCAACCATGGCTGAATTGGTAGATGAATGGGCTGCCCATAACAAGAAGAATATCTTCGGTCAATCTGTTAAAGTTGTTGAAATGCAATCTGAGGCAGGTGCAGCCGGTGCGGTTCACGGTTCCCTCCAGTCCGGTGCTTTGACTACTACCTATACAGCTTCACAAGGTCTGCTCTTAATGATCCCGAACATGTATAAGATTGCCGGCGAGCTTCTGCCCAGTGTATTCCATGTTAGTGCACGCGCTTTGGCTACCCATGCTCTTTCCATTTTTGGCGATCACCAAGATGTTATGTCCGTACGGGCTACCGGTTTTGCCCAATTGTCTTCCCATAACGTACAGGAAGCATTGGACCTCGGTTTCATCGCGCACTTAGCAACCATCAAAGCAAGAGTACCTTTTGTCCATTTCTTCGATGGCTTCCGTACATCCCATGAAATTCAAAAAATCGAAGTTACTGATTATGAAGATGTTGCTAAACTTTTGGATCTTGACGCTTTACAGGCATTCCGTAACAACGGTTTGAATCCTGAGCGTCCTGTACTACGGGGTACCGCTCAAAACCCTGATGTTTATTTCCAAGGTCGCGAAGCGTCTAACCGTTTCTATGATGCCGTTCCTGACATTGTTGAACATTACATGCAAGAGTATGCTAAGATTACCGGCCGTGAGTATCATCCATTCCAATATTATGGTGCAGAAGATGCAGAGCGCGTTATCATTGCTATGGGCTCCGTCTGCGATACCATTGAAGAGACTGTTGATTATTTAATGGCTAAAGGTGAAAAAATCGGTGTGGTTAAAGTACACCTCTTCCGTCCTTTCTCCACTAAATACCTCTTTAAGGTTCTGCCGAAAACCGTCAAAGCCATTGCGGTTCTTGATCGGACGAAAGAACCCGGTTCCACCGGCGAGCCGCTCTATCTTGATGTAAAAGATTCCTTCTATGGCCATGAGTTACAGCCTGTTATCGTGGGTGGACGTTATGGCTTAGGTTCTAAGGATACTACTCCTTCCCAAGTTCTGTCTGTATACAAGAATCTTGCAGCTGCCGAACCTAAGAACGATTTCACCATCGGTATCGTTGATGACGTAACCTTTAAATCCTTACCGGAAGATGAAGTTATCGATACCGCACCTGAGGGTACTATCGCTTGCAAATTCTGGGGATTGGGTTCCGACGGTACTGTTGGCGCTAACAAACAAGCAATTAAGATTATTGGTGACCACACCAATATGTACGCCCAAGCTTATTTCCAATACGACTCTAAGAAATCCGGCGGAATCACCATTTCCCACGTTCGTTTTGGTAAAAAGCCGATCAAATCTCCTTACTATGTTAGCGGTGCTAACTATGTAGCTTGCCATAACCAAGCTTATGTAGGCCAATATGATCTGACCAATGGTCTGAAAAAAGGCGGTATTTTGGTCTTAAACTGCCAATGGAAACCTGAGGAATTGGAAGAGAAACTTCCCGCTGCCATGAAGCAATTTATTGCTAAAAATGACATTAAACTTTATATCATTGATGCTGTTTCTATTGCCCGGGAAATCGGCTTAGGCTCCCGCATCAACATGATCATGCAAGCCGCCTTTTTCAAATTGGCCAATGTAATCCCTGAAGAAGAGGCTATTGGTTACTTGAAAGAATCTGTGGTTAAAGCTTATGGTAAGAAAGGTCAAAACATCGTTGATATGAACAACGCTGCCATTGACCGTGGGGTAGATTCACTGGTTAAAGTTGAAGTTCCCGCTAACTGGGCCGATGCTACCGATGCTCATGCAGAAGCTGCTGCTACTGTTGAGCTTCCGGAATACGTTGAGAAAATCCAAAATGTCATGAACGCCCAAGAAGGGGACCGCCTCCCTGTCAGTGCTTTCAAAGGCCGTGAAGACGGTACAGTTCCCGTAGGCACCACTGCTTATGAAAAACGCGGCATTGCCGTTATTGTTCCTGAATGGGATGTTGAAAAATGTATCCAATGTAACCAATGTTCCTATGTTTGTCCTCATGCCGCCATTCGTCCCTTCTTGTTGGACGAAGAAGAAGTTGCCAATGCTCCTGAGGGCTTCGTAACTAAGAAGGCCCTTGGTAAGGAAGCTGCCGGACTTCAACTCCGTGTTCAAGTCAGTGCTCTGGATTGCACCGGATGCGGTAACTGTGCTGAAGTTTGCCCGGCTAAAGGCAAAGCTCTGGTCATGAAGGATGCGGCGGAGCAAACTGCAGCTCAAGCCGGTAACTGGGAATATGCCATGACTGTTGCCAACAAAGCTGAGCGTTTTGATCTTACTACCGTTAAAGGCAGCCAATTCGCGCAACCTCTTCTCGAGTTCAACGGCGCTTGCCCAGGTTGTGGAGAAACTGCTTATGTTAAACTCATCACCCAACTCTTTGGCGACCGCATGATGATTGCCAACGCTACCGGCTGTAGCTCCATCTGGGGTGGTAGTGCTCCTTCCGTACCTTACACTGTTAATGCTAAAGGACAAGGTCCGACATGGGCTAACTCCCTCTTCGAGGACAATGCCGAGTTTGGCTACGGTATGTATCTGGGTGTTCGTCAACAACGTGAAAAACTTGCTTTGTTGATGAAGGAAGCTTGCGAAACCGGAATCAGCAGTGAGATGAAGGAAGCTTTCCAAGAGTGGATCGCCGGTATGAATGATGCAGATGCTTCAAAAGCCGCGGCTGCTAAGGTTCGCGCTGCCCTAGACGCTTACGAAGGCGATAGTGCGTTAATCGCTGATATTAAGGACAGAAAAGATCACCTGGTTAAGAAATCTCAATGGATCGTTGGTGGAGACGGTTGGGCTTATGATATCGGTTACGGCGGCTTAGACCATGTCTTAGCTTCCGGTGATGATGTCAATATCATCGTTCTTGATACGGAAGTATACTCCAATACCGGTGGTCAATCTTCCAAATCTACCCCCCGGGCTGCCGTTGCTAAATTCGCAGCTGCCGGTAAGAAAATCCGGAAGAAAGATCTGGGGATGATGGCTATGAGCTATGGCTATGTTTATGTGGCTCAAATTGCTCTCGGTGCCAACATGGCTCAAACCATTAAAGCTATCAAAGAGGCAGAAGCTTATAACGGACCTTCTTTGATCATTGCTTATTCTCCTTGTATCAACCACGGACTCAAAGCCGGTATGGCCAAGAGCGTTACCGAAGCTAAGAAAGCTGTTGAATCCGGTTACTGGCATCTCTATCGTTTCAACCCGGATCTTGAAGAGCAAGGCAAGAACCCATTTAGCCTTGACTCCAAAGAACCGACAGCTTCCTTCCGTGACTTCATCATGGGTGAAGTTCGTTATACCTCCTTGCTCAACACCTTCCCGGAAACTGCCGAGGAACTCTTCGCAGGTGCTGAGAAATATGCTCAAGTCCGGTATAACTCCTATAAGCGCTTAGCAGAACAAAAATTTGAGTAAAAAGCATTTCTAGGTAAAGAGAACGGTATTCTTACTTGCATGAAGAGCGGGCTGGTCCCGCTCTTTTTGTGTTTATATCCAGGATGTATCATTCTCATTCCTGCTATATAAGGATAAGGACATAGATAGAATCAACTGTAGGGAACAGCCCCCGTGCTGTTCCGTCGGGACTTACTTTGCATAATCATTCCTTGCCTGTGTTAAAATACTAGAAATACCCATCATGGAACTTCAAAAAGGTTCTGTGCCGTATTAGTGGTTAGGGTAAAGGTGGTACTGAAATATTGGAAGGAAGATAGATATGGATAAAGAGGATCTAATTCGACGCTTAAACTGGTTCTATAGTCTGGAGCTGAACCAAGTGGAACTTTATAAAGTGCAAAGTAAGCAGTTTAATGACCATTATGCCGGTCAGGTATTTGAGCGGGTAGCAACAATGGAACAGGAGCATGTACAGAATATTGAACAAAGCATTAAATCCTTAGGAGGGACGCCTACGGCTTTAGGAGAAGTAATCTCTCCAATCATTGGCATGTCCCTGGGCAACATTACCTCTCTGACCGGTCTGGAAAAAGTACTACTGATCAATACAGAACTTGAGAGAAAGGCCATGAGCGATTACCGCCAATTAGTAGCGGAGCTGGTGGCAGGGGGAAATGACCCGGAAGGGGAATTCGTTACCCAATTAAAAAGTAACTTTATTGATGAGCATTTACATACGGCCCTTTTTGAACTGTTAAGAAGTAACTTAGTAGAAGATAAGATCGAAAAGCTATAGATCTTAGCGGACAATTACTGAATAGGGAAGGGGGTAGGAGCTGATGAAGAAGCTGCTTAATATGTTTAAGGAGCTTACGGTACGTCCTCATACCAAACGTATTCGTAAAATCGCTGAGATTCCGATTGATGGGGAGAGAGATCAACCAATTTCCTTCCAAAGGATAAGAGATGAATTAAGCAAAAGCAGTGATATAGTATTTCGGAATTTTGTGGTACGGGGGAAGGAGGAAATTCCCTGTAGCTTGGGTGTTGTAGATGGCCTAGTGGATAAGAATCTCTTGGATGCTTATGTCTTGCGGGTAATCATGATTGAAGCGACAAATGATCCGGCGTTTAAAGAGATAACCAAAGTTAATATTCACGACCGCCTGATCGAGCTATTTACCCCCACCGGAGAAATAAAAAAGATTAAAACTATTGGGGAAGCCCTTGATGGTATTCTTTCCGGGGATGCTGTTCTTTTTATTGAAAAAAGCAATGAGGCTTTGTTGATCAGTGCACGGGGTTGGGAAACCCGCGGCGTTAATATACCGGAGAACGAAACGGCGATTCGTGGACCTAAGGAAGCTTTTAACGAGAATTTGCGTACTAATACTTCACTGCTGCGGCGAAAAATCAAGCATCCCTCACTAAAGCTTATCTCTATGAAAATCGGGGACCTATCCAGGACCGATGTGGTTATTGCTTATATGGAGAACATCGCTAGCTATGATGTGATAAAAGAAGTTAAGAACCGCTTAGGCCGCATCAAAATAAACGGTATTATTTCCGGAGATATGCTGGAAGAATTTATTGAGGACCATCCTTACTCGCCATTTCCTCAAATCTACATTACTGAAAGACCGGATATTGTAGCTTCGGACCTTTTGCAGGGACGAGTCGCCATTCTTGTGGATGGAACTCCCACCGCATTTACTTTACCGATGACTATATCTTCCTATATGCAGGTTAATGAGGATTATTATGAAAGGGCCATGATCGTAATCCTGATTCGGAATATTCGTTATCTGGGGGCCTTCATAGCAACCTTGGCTCCCGCCTTATATATTGCCGTAACAAGTTTTCACCAAGAACTGATGCCTGTGGATTTGGTCTTAAGTATAGCGGCCGCTAGGCAGACCACCCCCTTCTCAGCTTTAGGGGAGGCAATAATGATGCTATTTGCGCTTGAAATTCTCCAAGAGGCGGGTCTGCGTCTACCTAAGCCTGTCGGCCAGACCATAGGTATAGTTGGTGCCCTGATTATCGGGGATGCGGCAGTAAAAGCCAACCTTGTCAGTTCGATTATGGTCATTGTCATCGGTATTACGGCCGTGGCCAGTTATACCATTCCTTCCTATGATTTAGCCATTGGGATTCGGTTAATCCGCTTTCCCTTAATGATTCTCGGGGGAACCATGGGTTTTTTTGGAATTGGTTTTGGGTTGTACTTTACCCTGATTCACTTATTGGGGTTGCGTTCCTTCGGCACACCTTTTATGAGTCCTATCGCCCCCTTGCGGATTCGAGCCTTTTTGCAGGATACCTTCGTCCGAGCACCCTGGTGGGCCCAAAGAAAGATTCCGCAGCTACTAGATACGGATAATCCAAAGGGTGGAGGGCGGAATAAATAAAATGATACGGATCAACACTCATCAATTTATGATTTTAAGCGCCGGGGTGCTGTTGGGGACAACCTTCATGGTCATCGGGACAACGGTAACCGGCGAAGCCGGTAGGGATGCCTGGATGCCTGTACTTCCCAGTTTCTTGATCGGGATACCTTTTGCACTGATGGTTCTTTCCCTAATACCAAAGTATCCGAATAAAAACTTTCTGGAGATTACGGAAAAGGTCCTTGGAAAATGGTTTGGTAAGGTTTTCGGCTTTCTTTTTATCCTAGTAACTATGTATTTTGGAGCGTCTTTATCCGGCCAGACCGTGGATATTCAGAATCGAACCGTACTCCCCTTGATGTCCTATTATATTTTAGTTGGGGGAGGATTGATTTTAACTCTTTATCTCTATTATTCAGGATTTGAAGTTTTAGCACGTTTTGCCGAGGTAGTGTTTCCACTTGTTTTGTTTTCCCTGGTTTTAATCTGTGTTTTTATCATCCCCCGCTTTGAACAGGGGGAGCTTTTTCCGATGTTGGATAATGGCTTCAGCCCGTTACTCAAAGCTGCCTCAAAGTTGGTCCCGTGGTCCATGGAATATGTACTATTTCTTTTTATTGCTCTGCCCTTTATACCCCACAAGTCCAATGACTTAAAGCAAATCCGGAAAGGTTTATTTCTGGGCTTTTTCCTAGTGGGTATAATCAACACCTTAGTCGTGGTCGTGCAAATAATGACCTTTGGCCCGACAGAGACAACACGTTTGACTTACGGGTTATTAGTCTTAGGTAATATGGTTGAAATATCCCGGACCATCAGCGGGGTTGAATCGGTCTTTATTCTTGTCTGGATGGGGGCAGCTATTATCAAGGTTACGTCCTTTTTCTATGCGTGTATGGTCGGCCTTAGAAGTGTTTTTGGTCTTAAAAGTCGAATTTGGGCTCTTGCTGCAGCCGGAATTTATTTTTTCATACCTATGTACATTCTGCGTGGTGCGGATGTACTCGTAGAGGTAATGTTCATCGATCGTTATCTAATATTGCCTCTGGCAGTAAGCTGGGTGCCATTGGTATGGGGGGTGGATAAATGGAAAAACCGTCAAAAAGGCTCATGAGTTTGCGGCTTCCTTTCGTAGTGACAATGATTATGGTACTTTTATTGGTAACGGGTTGTAGTGGCAAAAAAGAAATAGATGAGTTAATTTTCGTTATGGGTGTCGGTGTGGATAAGGGTAAAGAGGAAGGTGCCTACCTTTATACTCTGCAAAGCGCCCAGTCTAAGACGGGCAGTGGAGATGCTTCAGTGCTTGGGGATTCAACCATCAGTATCGAGACTCCCACCCTTGCCCTGGCCGGGGGGAGAATAAATGAATCCTTCAATAAACAACCCTTTCCGGGAACAGTCAGAGTGATTGTTGTGGGGGAAGAACTTGCCCGTACGGGAATTAATGAAGTGATTGATTACTTCCAGCGCTATTATCAATATCGTCGGACAGTCTACCTGCTAATTGCCAAGGGTAAGGCCAAAGATATGTTAGAAGTAAAGCTGCGTAGCAATGAGATTCCGGCCTTGAGTATGTTGGGCTTGATCGAGAGTCAAAACCAGCTATCGGTTTCACCGGTAACCCGCTTAGGTCATTATTTAACTATTCTCGGCAGAGCGGGTCAAGATCCCTTGATTCCCATAGTTGAGGAGGTGGAACCGGGAGAAAATGACCTGTATTATGATGATAAAAAAGGTAAAGAGATTATAATTAATCGGGCGGGGGTTTTTGAAGAAGGAAAAATGACCAGTGTGTTGACAGATAAGGAGACCAAAGGTTATCTATGGTTGGATGATAGTGTGAAAAGCCGTTATATCAATGCACAGGCAGAAAACGGAATTAAGCTAAGCGGTTGGATCATGAAGGCAAAAACCAAGTATAAAGTTGAAGAAATCGAAGGGAAAATAGGAATAAAATTTAAGATTAACACCCAAATATCAATTAGAGAAATTCTCGCTAAGCAGAAGGAAATGAATATTGAAGAATGGCAGCAATTCTTAACGGAGATTGAACCGAGCTTCGTCAAGGCAATCCAAGAAGAGTGTGAGGCTGCCGTTGCCAGGGTGAAAAGCACAGGGGTGGATTTTGTCGGAATAGGACGTAAACTAGAAATTAAAGAACCTAAGTATTGGCGGCAAGTCAAGGAGAAATGGCAGGAAGGGTTAGTCGATATCCCAATCTCCTTTGATATTAAAGTTGAGGTTGAACATGCAGGCTTATTGCGTAGTTCACCTACAAGTATTGAGAAAAAGTAAGGGTATATAATATGGAAAAATAATGATATAATTAAATGTATTACCTCTATTTTGGAGGATTAGAAGAATTGTTGGATTTGAATAAAAGACTGCTTCAGTACGCGAACCAGGGACTAATCTCCTTCCATACTCCCGGTCATAAGGGTAAAAGTGAGTTTTTCGCGGGGCTTAGTTTTCCCGGTCAGGACCTAACGGAGCTGCCGGGTCTGGATATGCTCCATTCCCCGGAAGGTGTTATCGCCAGGGCCCAGGAACGGGCGGCTGCAGCGTACCATAGTGACCATAGTTTTTTATTGGTTAACGGCGGGACCGTGGGTAATCAGGGTATGTTCATGGCCTTGGCTGCTTCGATAAATCGGGGGGAAAACGGGCTAAACAAGAAGGTTCTGGTGGAAAGAAGATCCCATCGTTCTGTTATGTCGGCTCTGGTCTTATCCGGTTTGGAGCCGGAATATATTCCGGCAGTGGTGCATCCTGAGTTCGGCTTGCCCCTGGGCTTGAATCTAGATAATCTAGACACCTTGGCTGGATATCAAGGGGTTCATGTTACTTATCCCGGTTACTACGGGAGCCTATTGGATCTAGGAAAATTGATCGAGTTGCGATGTGTTTCCGCGCCCAAAACTTGGGTAATGGTAGATCAGGCTCATGGTGCTCATTATTTAAGTCCGCTTTTCCCCCGGGGGGCCTTGGAGTTAGGTGCGGATTTGGTCCTGCATAGTACCCATAAAACCTTAAGTGCTTTGACCCAAGGGGCCATGCTCCATGTCCAAGGGTCAAGAATTCCTCTCTCGGCGGTTAAAGCAGCTCTGGAGACATTGCAATCCTCCAGTCCCAGCTATTTATTGCTGGCCTCCTTAGAGAGGGCTGTTGAGTTCGCATTAGATAACAAACGCTGGAAGCTGCTCTACGAAGCGGTGCAGGAGTTACACCACCGTGTGGGTGGCTTCTTAAGGATATTAAATGCCAAGGATGCGGGTACATACGGGATAGCCGCTTTAGATTGGTCAAAGATACTGGTTAACACAAGGTGTTTAGGAATTTCTGCTCCTGCTTGTGTGGAACATTTACGTAATAACCATGGTGTTGACCCGGAATTATGGGATGAAGAGAATATATTATTCTTACTGGGGATTGGCAATACTCCTGAAGAGGTGAGAATCCTTACCGAGGCATTATTGAGCTTAGAAATTCTTAAGAAAAACGGCATGTCTTCGGCAGGGGAAGGTTTTATTGCCGCAACCCCCTTACCCCCAAGGCGGCTTACGCCACGGGAAGCTTTTTTTGCAACTAAGCGTAAGGTCAAGCTTACCGATAGTGTGGGAAGGATATTGGGTGAAAGTATTTCTCCTTACCCACCGGGGATTCCCTTAATTGTCATGGGAGAAGAGATGACTCCGGAGGTCTTAGAACTATTAAACCGGCATAAGGGACGCTGGCAAGGCTGGGAGGATAGGGATCAAGGGGTTTGGATTATTGAGGAGGACTAAAGTGAACATCGCACTTCATCTTATCGAAAAGGCAGCCCAAGAGGAGCGACTTGCTCACCTGCTTCTTTTTCATGGAGGGAGCACGACCGAGAGAAGTAAAGCGGGCTTGGCAATTGCCCAAAGGCTTAATTGCACTTCCCAAGGGGACGTACCTTGTCACTGCTGTCCAACTTGTAAAAAGATTGTGTCCGGCAACCATCCGGATGTGCAAATAATTAGGCCGGCAAAGCTTTCTTTGGGGATCGAGCAGATTCTGGATTGGCAGGAACAAGTATACCGCAAGCATTATGAGGGAAAATATAAGGTGTTTATCCTGGAAGAGGCGGATAAATTAACTATTCCTGCCGCTAATGCCCTGCTAAAGGTGATTGAGGAGCCTCCGGTTAGGACCATAATCATCCTTAGCACCCAGAATGCAGAGGTGCTTCTGCCCACCATTCAAAGCCGGGCCCAGACTGTTTATTTTCCCCAAGCCGGGGAAAATAAGTGGTTGGAATCTCTTGATCCGACTATTAATCGGCTAGAGGCAGGGGAGGCCTTTCGCCTGAGCGGTCAAAATGCCGAACTAGCCTATGAGATTATGGGGATTGGCGTCGAAAAGGCTAAGCTATGGGTAGAGGGGTTCGAACAGGCTGTGGCGGAACGGGATTTTGTTAAGCTTTTCCCCTTATTTCCTATAGAGAAAAAAGAAGCAGAGGTCTACCTGCAGATTTTAGCCCATGGTATGGGGCGGAAGGCGGAAGTTAAGCCAAGAGCTATATTGGCCGTTGGTAGGGCGATAGACAGAATCCAAAGGCAGGGAAACCCTAGATTGGTTCTGGAAGGGTTAGCCTTGCACCTTTTTAAGGTATAAGTGCAACTAAGGCTTCTGTCTGCGCCTAGGCTTAGCCACAAGCCAAGTTTTCTTTAGAATTATTTTGATAAGGAGGGAAATTGAGTGGTAGAGGTTGTGGGGGTTCGCTTCAAGCGGGCAGGGAAGATATACTATTTTTCAACTGGGAGTATTGCTCTCCAAGCCAACGATAAGGTGATTGTGGAGACAGCAAGGGGAATAGAATATGGGGAATGTGTTTTGGCACCACGTCGGGTTTCTGAGGAAGAAATGGTTATGCCTCTGAAACCGGTCATACGGAAAGCAACCGCTGAAGATGAACTGATTGTTCAGGCTAATCGTGTCAAGGAAAAAGATGCTTTTGAGATTTGTCTGAAGAAAATAGTTGACCATCAGCTGCCGATGAAGCTGGTGGATGTAGAATATACTTTTGATGGGAATAAAATTATTTTTTCATTTACTGCCGAGGGAAGAGTTGATTTTCGCGAATTGGTTAAAGATTTGGCTTCGGTTTTCCGTACTCGCATTGAGCTCCGCCAGATCGGCGTTCGGGATGAAGCTAAAATGCTGGGGGGAATTGGCTCCTGCGGCAGGGTTTTGTGCTGTGCCAGCTTTTTAGGGGATTTTGAACCTGTATCCATTCGCATGGCTAAGGACCAAAAGCTCTCTCTTAATCCCACGAAAATATCGGGAATTTGCGGACGTTTGATGTGCTGTCTTAAATATGAAAATGGGGCTTATGATGAAGAAAAGGGCGGCTGCGGTAAGAGCTGTGCTGATCAAGACCATAGGGACGACAGTGATATGATTATCCTCAACGAGGATGCAGTTTTTAGGACCCTTGAGGATCCCGAAGTTAAGACGGGAGGGATCAGCCCCGCTGTACCTACTGCCGGTAAGGGGCGCCAGGAAGGGCGTCATAGGAAAGGGGAAAAGAACAAAGGAAAGAGTGAGAAGGTATGAGCCAATTGACCCAGGCCCTAACCGAGGTGGAGGAGAAGCTTAACTCCCTGATTGAGGAGGTCCGGCGTTTGCGTCCTTATGTTACAAGCCTGGAAGAAGAAAATACCAGGTTAAGACGCGAGTTATGTGCTCTGCCGGAGCAGGAGACGGAGCGGGTTATTGCCAACGCCGAACGTATTCAAGGGGTCGCTTATGAGAATTTGGAGCGGATTTACCGGGAAGGTTTTCATGTTTGTCACTTGCATTTTGGACAACCTCTGGAAGAAGGGGATTGTCTCTTTTGCATGGGCTTTTTGCGTCAAGATTAAGGGAGAATGGAGCGGTTTTTTTGGCTACGGTTCAAGGGGGGACCCTCTATATCTGTGGGACTCCCATTGGGAATTTAGGTGATATAACTTTAAGGGCTCTGGAAGTGTTAAAAAGTGTGGATCTTATTGCCGCGGAGGATACTCGCCATTCACGGAAATTATTGGAGCACTATGGGATTGCCACCCCCCTTACCAGCTATCATGAGCATAATGAAAAAGGGAAAGCTCTAGAATTAGTCAAGCGGCTGGAAAAAGGGGAAGCTGTGGCATTGATTTCCGATGCGGGAATGCCCGGCATCTCGGACCCAGGCCGAGAAGTCATTCAGCTCTGTCTGGAAAAAGGACTTTCTATCGATGTTTTGCCCGGCGCCAATGCGGGTTTAACAGCTTTGCTTCTTTCCGGTCTGCCTAATGATCATTTCTTATTTCATGGCTTTTTGCCCTCCCAATCAACTGCCCGAAAAAAGGAGTTGAAAGATTATGCTCAGCTGCCCTTTACCCAGATCTTTTACGAAGCTCCCCATCGTTTATTGGCAACATTAGAGGACCTTCTTGAGGTATTCGGAGAGCGGGAGGCAGCGGTAGTCCGGGAGATTACCAAGCTCCATCAGAGTGTTCATAAGGGAAATTTGAGTGTACTTATAAAAGAGTTTTCTGCAACTCCTCCCCGGGGAGAAATCTGCTTGTTGACTGCACCCTATGTGCCGACTCTTCCGGCAGGGGGAGAAGAGGAGTGGAGTGAGGAGGTTCAGGCCTTAACCGAGATGGGAATGAAACCTAATGAGGCCATGAAAGAAGTTGCTCAAAAGTATGGGGTAAGTAAACGTGATGTGTACCAAGCAGTAGTAAATCAGAAGAAGTCAAAAGATATTTAGATAAGATCCTTCAGTCGACACTCCTTCAGGATGACACCTATTTGTCATCCCGAGCACAGCGAAGTAGGTTTGACCCAAGAAGTAAAAGTATATCCTAAGAGAAAAATCCTTAAAAAAATAATAGAAGGCTTTACGCCTTCTATTATGTAGGATTATAATTTCAAGAGAGTTATTTTCTAAGCTTGTCCTTTGCTTAAACGGCTTCCGATTGGTTGTTGGAAGCAGCTTCGCCCATAGCAGTTGCACATTCGCGGCAAACAGTTTTGCCGCGGAAAACTTGAACATCTGCGGCATTATTACAAAATACACAAGCAGGTTCGTATTTTTTGAGAATAATTTTTTCTTGGTCTACATAGATTTCCAGGGCATCCTTTTCGTCGATGCCTAAGGTTCTACGCAGTTCGATTGGTAATACCACTCGACCTAGTTCATCTACTTTTCTTACGATTCCAGTTGATTTCATCACTAGTCCTCCTCTTAAACTACAACATTCGACACAAACTAACAACCTTATGATACCAATGATACCATTTAAAGTCAACGTTTTTTTGTTAAAAAAATGGTATTTTTTACAGAAGAATCTTCCATGCTAAGAATAAAATTTTAACTTTAGAAAAGTTGATGCTTAAGTCATGTTTATAGAAGCCGGAGTTGTAGAAGAGTTTGCTTTAGATGGAGTTGAAATTCCACCTTAAGTAAGTTACTTTAATAAAGAAGTTTGCTTAAAAGTTGTCATGGATATAATAAATTTTGTAGGGCATACACACCGGAATATGCTCTGAAGAGAGGATGGTTCAAGTTGAAATATTACATTACCACACCGATTTTTTACCCCAATGCCAGCCCCCACATTGGGACTGCTTATACCACTGTTGCAGCTGATGCCTTTGCTCGTTATCATCGCCTGAAAGGCCACGATGTGTACTTCCTCACCGGTACTGATGAGAACGCACAGAAGCTTGTCCGTACTGCGGAAGGAAAGGGAATGGACCCGAAAGCTTATGTGGATGGTATTGTGGATCGCTTTAAAGCTTTATGGGAGGAGCTGGATATCTCCTATGATGACTTTATTCGGACCACCGAAGATCGTCACCATCAAGTGGTAAAAAAGATTTTTACCAAGCTATATGAACAAGGGGATATTTATAAATCTGAATATGAGGGTTGGTATTGTACCCCTTGTGAAACTTTCTGGACGGAGAATAAACTTGAGGGTGGTAAATGTCCTAATCCTGACTGTGGCCGGGATGTTGAATTGTTAAAGGAGGAAAGCTATTTCTTCAAGCTTTCTAAATACCAAAATGCCCTTTTACAATACATCAAGGATAATCCGGACTTTATTCAGCCTGCTTCCCGCCGCAATGAGATGGTTAAATTTATCGAAGGAGGCTTGGAGGATCTTTGTGTTTCCCGGACCACTTTCCAATGGGGGATTCAAGTTCCTTTTGACCCGAAGCACGTGGTCTATGTTTGGTTGGATGCATTAATCAACTATATTTCAGCTCTGGGTTACCCCGATGGAGAGCTGTATAAAAGATATTGGCCGGCGGAAGTTCACTTAATGGGTAAGGATATCGTCCGCTTCCATGCGGTGATTTGGCCGATTATTTTGATGGCTTTGGGAGTTCCCCTGCCCAAAGTGGTCTATGGCCATGGCTGGTATCTAAGTAAAGAAGGGGGCAAAATCTCCAAGTCCCGGGGAAATGTTCAGGATTCCTTTGAACTGATTAAGCGCTATGGCTCCGATGCTATTCGCTATTTCCTCCTGCGGGAAATGCAGGTAGGTGCTGATGGTGCTTATTCGGAAGATAGCCTGGTGGAAAGGTTAAATAGTGATTTGGCTAATGACTTAGGAAACTTTGTTTCCCGCAGTCTGGCGATGATCGTAAAATACCGCGGCGGAGTTGTTCCTAAGACCGCTGAACTAACTTCTATAGAAGAGGAACTTAAGGCTTTAGACCAAGAGGTAATAACTAAGGTAGAGGAACGGTTGGAAGCACATGATCCGGCCGGTGCTTTGGAACAGCTATGGCGGCTGGTTTCCCGTATGAATAAATACGTGGATGAAACGGCACCCTGGACCCTGGCCAAGCAGGAAGATCAACAGGCTCGCCTGGATACGGTACTTCATACTTTTGCTGAGGCTATCCGCATCTTAGGAATTCTCTGCGCGCCCTTTATGCCCAAGCTTACACCCAAAATGTTCCGCCAATTAGGGATCGGTGAAGAAATGCTTTCTTGGGAGGATGCCAAACGGTGGGATGTGTTGGGAGAAGGAGTTAAGGTAGAACGGGGAGAAGCCTTATTCCCACGTATTGATATGTCACAATTTAATGTTGAAGAGGAGAAAACACCGGTGAACGAAGTGAATACAAGTAAAAATACTCAAGAGGCTGTTAAAGCATTGGCTACAGTTCAAGTTGAGGGTGCTACTACAGAAAAGGCAGTGGAGTTTGAGCCCATCAAAGAAGAGATCACCATCGATGATTTTGCCAAGATTGATCTGCGGGTGGCAAAGGTTCTCCAGGCGGAAAAGGTGGAGAAAACCGATAAGCTTTTAAAACTGGAAATCGAGGTGGCCGGAAAACCCCGGACCATTGTCTCCGGAATTGCTCAGTACTATGCACCGGAGGATTTAGTGGGCAAGTATGTGGTGATCGTGGCTAATCTTAAGCCGACTAAATTACGGGGAATTATGTCGGAAGGTATGATTCTCGCCGCTTCCCATGGGGAAGTCCTTGAAGTATTAACCTTAGCTAAAGATATCCCGGCAGGGGCACGTGTGAAATGATTTGGGATACCCATGCTCATCTGGATGATCCCCGTTACCAGGAGGATTTCCGGCAAATTCTTCAAAATATGAAAGAGGCGCAAATTACCCGGGTCACCAACGTAGGCTATGATCTGCCATCCTCGGAAAGATCGGTGCGCCTTGCCCATCAGTACGATAATATCTATGCTGCCGTGGGGGTTCACCCCCATGATGCTCAAGAGGCCACAGAGGAAACCTGGGAGCGGTTGAGTAAGCTGGCCCAAGAAGATAAAGTCATTGCTTGGGGTGAGATCGGCTTGGATTATTACCGGGATCTCTCCCCCCGCAAGGTTCAGCAAGAAGTGTTTATTCGCCAGATTGAACTGGCTGATCAGGCGGGGCTGCCGATCATCATTCATAATCGGGATGCCCATCAAGATCTCTTAGACATTGTGAAAGCTCATACCCCGAAAAAAGGTGGGGTCTTCCACTGCTATTCCGGCTCTTGGGAGATGGCTAAGCTGATTCTGAATTTGGGCTTTTATCTTTCCTTTGCCGGACCGCTGACCTTTAAAAATGCCCGACATACGGTGGAAGTAGCTGAGAAAGTTCCCTTAGACCGCTTTTTGATCGAGACGGATTCCCCTTATCTAACCCCGGAGCCTTACCGTGGTAAGCGCAACGAACCGGCTTATGTGCGTCATGTGGCGGCTCGCTTTGGGGAGATCCGGGGCCTGGAATTAGAGGAAGTTGCAAATATGGCCTTTGCGAATGGGAATAGGTTGTTTGGCAAAAGAACCTTTTAACAGCAAGTGAGGACTTTGGCAAAGATTGGTATAATAAAGGAAACTAACACCTTAGCCCATTTAGAAGGACTAGGGTGTTCTTTTTTTATCCCTACCTTCATATTTTTTAGCAGGAGGGAAGAATATGTATTCATTGCCTATAGCCTCGTATGCCGATTATTGGCGTTCGGCGAAAAACAGAAGCCTGACTATGGGGGGGACCTTGGTTTTAGCTGGCAGTACCTTGATGTATGTTCCCTCGGAAGCATTTCCGGAAAAAATCCCATTAACTTTTCCGGTGTTTGAAAGAAATAATCAGAGTACTGCCCTAATTCCTGATAGTCAGGTTTTGGGTAGTGAGGTATCGGGAGGAGTTGCCGGAGCCGCAAGTTCTTTAGGGGAGGCGGACCCCGAACCCGTTTTTCCGAGTATCGGTGGGCAGGTGGCTAAGTCCTATCGGATCGAGGAGGTGGAAATTCCTATCGACACTGAATATGTCGAGTCGGGCCAAGTGCTTCCAGGGACTAGTAGGGTTCGGGAGGAAGGTCAAATAGGGATAGAACGGCGGGTGATCCGCACTACCACCGTGGGGGGGGAGCTCCAGGATGAACATGTGGTTCATCAGTTCCAATTAAATGCTCCGAAGAAGCGGGTAGTGATTCAGAATACCAGACCCGTAGAACGAACTGAAGTGGATCTTAGCCAGTATAATATCGTAAGAACCTTTGAGGTAGAAGCCACTGCTTATACCTATACAGGCAATCCTACGGCAACAGGGGTTTGGCCCCGGGAGGGTTTAATTGCCGTCGACCCCCGGGTTATCCCCCTGGGAACCGAGGTCTATGTAGAGGGATATGGCTATGCCATTGCTGCCGATACCGGAGGGGCTATAAAAGGGGATATCATCGATGTTTTTTTCCCTAGCTTGCAACGGTGTATCCAATGGGGAAGGAGGCCGGTGACTATACATATCTTAGCAAATCATTGAACGGAATCTTTTCAGGCGGAGATTCACCCCTCACCGGAGGTTAGTCAAGTCCCTGCCGCCTGGTAACAGATGGTAAATAAAACCAAAAAGTTTTGACATATAGGGGAGATTTGGTTAAAATATTAGAGTAGGTCAGAGTTAAATTATGGAGGGATGAGATGATAGAGAAGACACGAACTTCGGTATTATCCTTAGTTCGTAGCTCCCGTAAAGCCCAAATCTCCGTTACATTACTGACTGTAGCTTTCATCGTAGTATCAGTACTTTTCTTTAAGGCTAAAGCGATCACTGTTGTGGTAGATGGGGAAAAACAGAGCCTCACAACCCTATATTCCACGGTGGGAGCAGCCCTTGAACATTCCAGGCTTGGTATTTATCCGGAGGATATTGTAGAACCGCATCGGGAAACACCCGTTGGTAAAGGATTAGAGGTTAAAATTACCCGCAGCATGCCGGTTCAGTTGACAGTGGATGGCGAGATATTTTCTGTCCGGACACCGGCCGCCACTGTGGGAGAGGCATTGACGGATTTGTCAAACCGTTTGGGGTTGGATCTCAAAGTAACGGATGAGGTAAACCTTGACCGGGAAACGAAAATGACGGCAGATGCCCAGATTGAGGTTCGGCGGGCGGTACCGATTAAAGTCAAAGTAGATGGTGAGGAATTCGATACATATTCGGCTCCCCGGACTGTAGAAGAGACTTTGCAAAAATTAGAGATAGTTTTAGGTGAAAAGGATAAGGTATCTCTTCCCATGGATCACATGATCGAAGCCGATGATGAGATTCAAGTAGTAAGGGTGGAGGAAAAGGTTGAAACCATTAAGAGTGAGATCCCCTATCAGACCGTGGCCAAGCCGGCAGATTTTCCCTTAGGCCTGCCGGATAAGGTTGTGACAAACGGGGTTAACGGGGAACATGAGCAAGTCGTCAAAATTACTCTGGAAGACGGGGTAGAAGTTGCCCGTCAAGTTTTGAAGCAGGAGGTTTTACGGGCTCCTGTAAATCGAGTAGTTTCACGAGGATCACAGACCACCATTTCCCGTGGCGGTAAAACCATTGAATTTAAACGAGCCTATCAAATGAGGGCTACCGCCTATTCCGGAGGCGGCAGAACTGCCACCGGCCATGAAGTACGCTACGGGATAATTGCCGTAGATCCACGAGTAATTCCTTTAGGAACGGAAGTTTACGTGGAAGGATATGGTGAGGCAATCGCATTGGACACCGGCGGTGCGATCAAAGGAAACCGGGTTGATTTATATATGAATACGGAGGAGGCTGCCTTGTCTTGGGGAGTGCGCCCCGTAGTGGTTTATGTAAAATAATAAAAGTGACCTACAACGAATTTTTTTGATTAGTATCGAGTTATGGAAATGAGGTTTTCCGAAATAAGGAAGGGCCTCATTTTTTTTGTCTTGTTATCATATCTATCATAGGGAAAAAGGATTAAGGGGGGAGCGGATTGCGAAGACCTATAGTAATCCCCGGTACACGGATACAGGGGATAGCGGTTGGTATTGTGTTAACAGTAATGCTCAGCTTAATATTCTCGGTATTATATCAGGGTTCCGCCGCAGTTCTCGGACCCCTTGAGACTAAGTATAAAGTTGTGATAGATGCCGGTCATGGTGGGTATGATCCGGGAGCCATAACTAAACAAGGGATCTATGAAAAGCAAATTAATTTGGAAATGGCAAAACGAGTCAAGGAGCTGCTGGAGCCGGCAGGAATCGAGGTGATCTTGACACGGGAAGAGGATATAGATTATGTGCCTGAAGGAGTACGGGGCAAGCAATCTAAAAAGCAGGCCGATCTCAATTACCGTATTTCTCTTGCCACTGAGGCTCAGGTCGATGCTTTAATCAGCTTACATCTTAACGCGACGACTTCTGAGCGTAATACCGGGGCTGAGACTTTTTATAACTTTAAATCCGAGGAAGGCAAAAGATTAGCGGAAACCATTCAAAAAGAATTGATCAAGGTCCCGGGGATGAATCGTAGGGTCGCAAAACCGGGGGATTTTTATATCATTAACCGTACCCCAATGCCGGCGGTTATCGTTGAATTAGGTTATATTAGCAATCCTAAGGAATTTACCAGACTTCGGCAAACCTGGTATCAAGATCAGTTGGCTCAGGCCGTTGCTAAAGGGGTCGCAAATTACTTCGGCCTGCCTTAAATCCCGGTCTTCGGGAATCAATTTGGAAAAAATGCTTCGTTTTACAAGTACGGATTGAAAAAGACAATATAAATGTAGAACTTTTTAGAGATAATAATAGGTATTAAACAAAGAGGTAATAAGGAGATGATAAGAAGATTCTTTATTGGATTTTTTAAAACTAGGTGCTTATGTCAAATAGTGGATTAGCATTCTGTCAATCTCTATACATAAGGACAATTTATGAGGGGACAATAAAGTCAGGTGACCGAATCAAGATGAAGGAGTTGATTTCAGAATGAAGCGGTTTCTGACTTTAAATTTAATTGCTGTTTTGGTATTGAGTCTTAGCTTAGCAGGGTGTAATACAGCTCAACAAAAAAGCACCCAGGCCCCTAATCAGGTGGTCACAGAGAGTGGTGAACCACCACAGGCTGAAGCCGAGACCCGGGAGGATGTTCTCGGTACGGAAAAACGTGTGGTCATGGGTTTCTACACAGATCCTGAAGGGGAGATTCCGGGCTCAAAGGATTCTATGATGAAAAACATCAAAATGCTCGATGAGGTTTCCTTCTTCTGGTATTCTTTTGATGCCAATGGCAAGATCATTACCACAGGGAAAAAGGATCTAAGTATTAAAGAAGCAGCTCAGAAAAACGGTTCCAAAGCCTATGCCTTGATTCATAACATGCGGGGCGGACTCTTTGATGCCAATCTGGCCCACAGTGTTTTTGCCAATCCTCAGACCCGGTCAAAATTCGTTAACAATCTTGTTCAATTAACTCTCAATGAAAAATGGGATGGGATTGCTATCGATATTGAAAAGACGCCGCCGGGAGACCGCAATAACCTTACTGCCTTCTTGGGTGAGCTCCATAAGGCTTTAAAAGCCAAGGACAAGGTTCTTAATGTATCCATACCAGCCAAATTTATCGATTACCCATCCGACCTTTGGTCCGGTGCCTATGACTATGCGGCGATCGGTAAAAATGCCGACCAAATTGTCTTGATGACTTACGATGAGCATGGTCTGGGAACCACTCAAGGACCGATTGCCTCCCATGCCTGGGTAAACAAGGTCATCGCTTATGCGGTGACGAAAATACCCCGGGAAAAAATTGTAATGGGACTGCCGGTATACTCCTTTGATTGGGGTTCCAACAAGCCGACCATCCCGGATTATCTCTCCTTTGAGCAAAGCATGTCCCGGGCTAAGAAACACGGGGTTCAGGTGGGCTATGATGAAGAGCACAAAGTTCCTCACTATACCTACACAGCCAATGGTGTCCGCCACGAAGTATACTTCGAGAATAAGCAAAGCTTGCAACCTAAAATGGAGTATGCCAGAGAGCATAAGCTTCATGGTGTAGCTATCTGGAGATTAGGTATGGAAGATCCCGCTATCTGGGATGGCCTGGTCAAAACCTATGGAACCAATAAGAATAAGAAGTAAAGATAAAGGGGCAGGAGTTAATCCTGCCCCTTGTTATACTCAAGATGGGATGTCATCCTGAACAATAGCGAAGGATCTTTACCCGGTTAAGATACTTGATTGCGTTCAGTATGACATGGTGGGTAGATTTGTGAAATGCTCCAAGATGGAGTAAGATAAAACAGGTAAAACTAGGGAGATTCTTGGAGTGGAGAGGAAAATGAATTCTTATGATCAGTGAGTTAATCGTGGTGGAAGGAAAAAATGATGCACACGCCGTTCGTAGGGCTTTAGGCGATGTGGATATCCTATGGACGGAAGGTTATGGGTTAACTAAAGAAAAGTTAGACTATATTGCCGAGATGGCTAAACGCCGGGGAGTAATCGTTTTTATGGATCCTGATTCGGTGGGGGAACAGATTCGGGAAAGGATCAGACGGCAAGTTCCCGAGGCTAAGCATGTATATCTTGCCAAAAAGGATGCGCGCTCGCAAAATGATGATGACATCGGGGTAGAAAATGCCCGTCCTGAGGACATTCGGGAAGCCTTTCAAAAAATAAAAAGAGACACTCTGGAATCCTCCGAGAAGCAAAGTGCCACAGAACCAGGAGCAGATTTATTTGAAATAAAGGATTTAGTAGAAGCCGGTCTGGCAGGATTGCCCAATTCTGCTGAGCGGCGCTGGGCGGTAGGAAAGATATTAGGAGTCGGGGATACCAATGCCAAGCAGTTATTAAAGCGTATAAATCGTTTTGGTATTACCAGGGAGGAATTTGAAAAAGCGGTAAGGGAGACTGTCTATGGAGAACGCAGCTAATTATACCCGGCGCATTCTTAAAGAGGGTGCTAAGGCACATAAAAGTTTAGGGCAAAATTTTTTAATAGATGATCAGGTTATAGGAAATATTGTAGCGGCCAGTGTGATTGATCCGGAGACACCGGTTGTGGAAATCGGACCGGGCTTAGGGGTATTGACCCGTGTCTTGGCTAGTAAGGCTCAAAAGGTCTGGGCCATCGAATTGGATCGGGGAAAGCTGGATATCCTTAACCGCGAGCTGAAAGATTTACCGGTAGAAATTCACAATATGGATGCCCTGGAGCTAAATTTGGCCGACATCTGGGGTAATAAAAAAGGGGTTCTGGTGGGAAATCTCCCCTATTACATAACCAGTCCTCTGCTTATGCATTTTCTGGAGCAAAAGGATTCTTTACAGAGTATGGTGGTCATGGTCCAGAAGGAAGTGGCGGATCGTCTGATTGCCAAACCCGGAGGTAAAGATTACGGTGTTCTTACGGTGGCGGCGCAAGTGTCCGCGAAGGCCGAGAAGCTCTTTGAGGTTCCTCCCCATGCGTTCCGGCCCGCTCCTAAAGTGACTTCGGCGGTCGTTCGCTTTGAACTCCGACCTTATCCGGGGTTAACAGTAGCGGAAAAAGATTTTTTCCGGGTAGTCAAAGCGGCTTTTAGTCAACGGCGCAAAACCTTAGGGAATTCCCTGGCTGGGGGACTAGGCACCGATAAAAAGCTGGTAAGCGAAATACTTGCTGCAGCAGGAGTGGATGCTCAAAGGAGAGCGGAAACTTTAAGCATAGAGGAGTTTCAAGCAGTGGCGGAAGCAGTTATAAAATTCTTTTGTAAATCCTAATTCGGTTAGCAGGCTGTGTTTAGGCAGTCCAGATAATGGCTAGGAAAAAGTACTTCGGCGGCATATTTCTCCCCCTGTAAAAAGCAGCAAATTGCGAAGAATTTGCTGCTTTTTAGTAAGTTATAGTGTTTTATTTAGTCACGTCTTTTTTGGAAGTATCGGCGTCCTGGACATTACCTTTAGCCTCTTCTTCCGGAGTGGGGATTCCTAAGATTTTTCCGGAGTGGTCTTTGCCTAAGAAGAAGTTGGACCAGGAAGAGGTCTGATAGAGATCCCAGTTGGCAGGTGGGATATGATGAGCATCCAAATCTCCTTCTTCTCCGTATTTCTTCAGGCGGGCATAGGCTCTGACATAGATGCATTGCTTTTGGTTAGGATATACTTCACACCAGCCGTTGTAGCTGCCGCCGCAGGCCCCATTGCGCTGGTTCTTGGGACATTGGGACATGGGGCAAAGGTAAGCCAGCTCGAACATAGCGCAGTCACCGCAGTCTTTGCAGTCATTGGTGATGACTTTGGCAATATGCTCAAGCCCGTGTTTGCGGTTATCCTTGCGTCCTTTATAGATACTCCGCATCACCGGGAAAAAGTTCTTGCCGGGGGTGAAGAGTAGGCTATGCATCATTCTCATACCGCTGTAGGCTACGCCCACAGGGGCATCCAGGGGTAACTTTTTCCGATTTACGGGAGTGGTGGTATTAAGGCCGGTCTTAGGATCTTTTTCGTAGTAGTAGAAGCCGTTGGGCATGGGGTAATCAAATTCCGGAACGAGAGCCAGCCAGTCTTTGCTGAGTTCTTCGCCCTTATCGATGATATATTCAACTTGTTCGTATTTGATGTTATGGCCGCCGATATGAACACCGTTAAAGCCCATGCCTTTCATAATGGCGTACATCTTCGCAGCTCTTAACAAACGAGCACCTAGGCCTTTATCTTCGGCGGTTCTTTCTTTATCTAATTCTGCCAGGAGCTTGTCGGTGACTACACAGCCCGGTAGTTGATTCTGATTCATGATCTTAGCTGCTCCAAAGGGGAGAACATAGATGTTGCCCACTAAAGGAACATTCAGGTCGTTAAGTTTCATAAATTGCCATACTTCATGAATTTTACGCACATCGTAACCTAGCTGGGTCACGATGAACTGAGCCCCGCTGGCGACTTTCTTCTTCAATTTAAAATACTGGACCATTTGTTCTGCTTCAGTAGCCTTAAAAGGTGAAACAGCCGCCCCGGCATAAAAGTCGCTGGGTTGATGGTAAGACATACCCTTAGGTCCCGGTATGCCCAGTCCTTCATTCATCTGCGAGATAAGTTCCAGGGCATGGGTGGGATCAAGATCGAAGACCGGCTTAGGGCGGCCTTTGAACCCGGAGACAGTATAATCCCCGGTCATAATCAAGAGGTTGCGGACTTCTGCCCGGTCCAGAGCATAAAGCTGGCTCTCCATCTGGTTGCGGTTCTTATCCTTACAGGTAAAGTGTACGAGGGGTTCGATACCGAGTTTGAGGATCTCCTGGCCAAGGTAGTCGGCCAACATAGCGGGGTTGCCCCCAGGATTATCGGTGATGGTTATGGCGTGAATTTTACCGCCTTTAGCCGCTTGCTCCGCAGCAAGTAAGGCACTTTCTTGAGCCTTCTCACGAGCTCCTCTCCCAGGGACTACCTCCCAAGTGACGGAGAGGGTGTTAGGGTCTAATAAAGACTGTTTAAAACGATTCTCCATTTCTATCCCTTTCCCTTCTCTTTCTTTTCCACTTTTTGTGTCGAAAAATTATATTAATGAACTCCGGGATCTCCTACTGCCTCCTTCCTCAAGAGCTGATCGCCCAAACGCATGTCACTTACAATTGTATAACAATTGAGACAATTCTTTCAATTGGTAAATGCTATTTTCTGAAAATTTTTTATCCCGAACTATAGAAATGATATTGCAATTCTTATATTTTTCATCAATAATAGTTATAATTATTTTAAAATGAAGATTTCTTCACCTACCCAGGATTTTACACTACCTGAAAAGTCTTTTCAATGGACTGGGTAGGGTATTTCCAAACCTGGTTGAATAGAATCTAGTATGTTGTAACAAAATAAAGTTCTTTTATTAGAAAATTTGCGGGAATTTTAAGAAGAGGATGGGATGTGGCTTTGCGAAGCATTAGAAATCAGTTGGTTTTAGTGTTTTTGCTCACTTCAATTATGATGGCCTTAATCGTGGGTGGATTTAACATCTATAATCAAACTATTCTGGCCCAAAAAAATGTGGAGGAGTATCGTAAAACTCTTTATGAGGAATATGACCGAGGCCTTAAGATGAATGTGGAGATCGCCCTGAGCTTGGTCCAATCTGTGTATGCGGAGCAGCAAAAGGGGCTGTTAACAGAAGCGGAGGCTAAGGAAAAAGCCGCGGCCATCGTCCGCAAGATTAATTTCGATAATGGCAACTATATTTGGGTGGATACAGTTGAAGGAATTAACGTAGTTTACTTAGGCAAAGACACCGAAGGAAAGAGTCGGATCGATGCTGTTGACTCACATGGCTTTCTTTACATAAAAGAACTTATTAAAAATGGGATGCAAGAGGGCGGTGGGTATACCGACTATGAATTTGCCAAGCCTAATGAGACCGACCCAAAGCCCAAGCGGAGC
>NZ_CEVWNY010000031.1:0-28836 GCF_982384815.1 Desulfitobacterium sp.
CAAACCTTGGTCACTACCTCACCGCGGCGGGAAACTACTTTGACTTTCTCACCGTCCTGGATTCCCAAACGCTCGGCATCCTTGGGATTAAGCTCTGCCAATTCCTCAGGCGCATGTTCCTCAAGAGCTGCGGAGAAGCGAGTGGAAATATTATAATGTTGTAGCTTGCGGCCCGTGGTCAGCAGGAATGGATACTCTTCATCAGGCAACTCATCCGGCAGCTGATGATCAATCGCCACGAACATGCCTTTGCCGCGGGTAAATTGCCCTTCGTGCAAGAACTTCGTTCCCGGATGCTCGGCATGGGGAACCGGCCATTGCAGACCCTTCTTGCCGAGGCGTTCATAAGTGATTCCGGCAAATTGCGGTGTCAGTGCGGCAATTTCCTGCATAATCTCCGCGGGCGATTGGTAAGCCATCGGATAGCCCATCCGGATGGCAAGCTCGCAAATGATTTCCCAATCAGCCTTCGCAGAGGCTATAGGCTTAATTGCCCGGTTAACCCTTTGCACCCGGCGCTCGGTATTCGTGAAGGTACCGTCCTTTTCCGCAAAGCTGGCGCCCGGCAAAATGACATCGGCCAGTTCGGCGGTCTCAGACATAAAGATGTTCTGAACAACCAAGAAATCTAAGGACTCTAGGCCTTTACGCACGTGATTGGCGTCTGCATCGGTTAACAAAGGATCTTCGCCCATGATATACATAGCCCGCAATTCCTTCTTGACCGCTGAATCAAACATATCCGGAATCATGAAGCCTGTCTTAGGATTAAGGGATACTCCCCAGGCCTCTTCAAATTTAGCCTGCACTGTTGGGTTAGTAACACTCTGATAACCGGTGTAAACATTAGGCAGAGCCCCCATGTCGCAGGCCCCCTGCACATTGTTTTGACCCCGCAGCGGGTTGACCCCGGAGCTTTCTTTCCCAATATTTCCGGTCAGCATTGCCAGATTGGCCAGGGACATAACATTATCCGTGCCGCAGACATGCTCCGTGATTCCCAAGGTATAGAAAATCTGAGCACGGTCTACACTGGTGTAGAGCCGGGCAGCTTCCACCATCTGCTCCACTGGAACTCCGGTGATTTTGCTGACTTCCTCCGGCGGGAATTTCTTGAGATTTTCCCGGAGTTGTTCATAGCCTTCGGTCCGTTCCTCAATAAAGGCACGGTCCTCCCAGCCGTTCTCCAGAATAATATTCATAATCCCGTTGATCAGGGCAATATCGGTGCCCGGCTTCAATCTCATCCAGATATGGGCATCTCCGGCCAGCTCGATCTCCCGTGGATCGGCTACGATAAGCTTGGCTCCCCGAGCCAGGGCTTGCTTCATCTTGGTACCGATAATCGGATGAGCTTCCGTAGTATTGGAACCAATTACAAACATTACTTGTGAATTGGGGATTTCATTGATGGAATTAGTCATTGCTCCTGAGCCAAATGAAGTGGCAAGACCTGCCACAGTAGGAGCGTGTCAGGTACGGGCGCAGTGATCAACATTATTGGTTCCGATCACCGCGCGCATAAATTTTTGCATTAGATAATTTTCTTCATTGGTACAACGAGCCGAGCTAAGAGCTGCAAAAGAATCCGCTCCATATTGTTCTTTGATTTCAGTGAACTTCGAAGCAATCAATTCAAGAGCTTCATCCCAACTTGCCGGGACGAATTCTCCATCCTTCTTGATCAGGGGAGTCGTCAGACGCTGAGGGCTGTGGATCAAGTCCATACCGAAACGACCCTTGACGCAGAGAGCTTTGCCATTTACCGGTGCCCCGGGATTGGAGGTTACCCCAATTACCTTGCCATTGCTGACATTCAAATCAAAGTTGCAACCTGTACCGCAGAAAGGACAAGTGGTCTGTACTTTTTCGATGTTCCAGGGTCGTGCCTGGCCAACCATCTTTTTCTCTACCAAGGCTCCCACCGGGCAAACCGAAACACAGGAGCCGCAGAAAACACATTCCGACTCGCTATAAGGAACATCAAAGGCAGGTCCCACCTGGGTGTCAAAGCCCCGCTTAAAGAAATCCAATACACTACGGCCCTGAATCTCTTCACAGGCCCGCACGCATTTCCCGCAGAGGATACATTTATTCGGATCTCTGAGAATAAATGGGTTGCTGTCATCAAGGGGAAGTTCACGCCGTGCCCCTTGGTAATCCTTACCGGATACACCGTATTCATAGGCATACTCAGCCAGCGAGCAATCCCCCATCTTCTGACAGGTCATGCAATCCAACGGATGGTTCGCCACTAAGAGCTCAAGAATCACCTTGCGTGACTTCCGGACCTTTGGGGTTTGGGTTTTTACCACCATGCCCTGGGTCACCTGGGTAACACAGGAAGGCGGCAGATTCCGTATTCCTTCGATCTCAACTATACAAAGACGACATGCCCCGGCATTGGTCAGTTCCGGGTCCTGACAAAGGGTTGGAATCGGAATATCATGCATCCGGCATGCTTCTAGAACCGTGCTTCCTTTGGGCACTATAACTTCTTTTCCATCGATGGTTAAATTAAGCCATTCCACATAATCCACTCCTCTTCTAGGCCCGGATAACCGCGCCAAATTTACAGGAATCCATACAGCTTCCACAGCGGATACATTTTTCCTCATCTATAACATAGGGGGTATTCTTATTCCCACTGATACAGTTAGTCGGACAATTCTTAGAACATAACCCACATTTTTTACACTTTTCCGCATCAATTCTGTAGGTCAGCAGTTCACTACAAACACCGGCCCGACATTTTTTGGCATAGATATGCTCCTCGAATTCTTCCCTGAAATACTTTAAGGTAGCCAGGATAGGGTTGGGTGCATTTTGACCTAAACCGCACAGTGAAGTTTCCTTAACTGTATAAGCCAGAGTTTCGAGTTTTTCTATATCTTCTTCCTTGCCCTCACCTCGGGTGATACGGTCAAGAATCTCCCACATCCGCTTATTCCCTTCACGACAGGGGGTACATTTTCCACAGGATTCACTCTGAGAAAAGTTTAGGAAAAAGCGGGCAATATCAACCATACAGGTAGTTTCATCCATAATAACCAGACCGCCGGATCCTACCATGGCACCGGCTTTGGTTAGGGTATCATAATCCACAGGCAGGTCTAACATAGCTTCCGGTAAACATCCACCTGAAGGGCCGCCGATTTGAACGGCTTTAAACTTCTTGCCGTCTTTAATACCGCCGCCAATATCGAAAATAATCTCTCGAAGAGGCATGCCCATAGGAACTTCAACAAGACCAGTATTGTTCACTTTACCTGTCAAAGCAAAAATTTTTGTTCCTTTGCTCTTTTCGGTCCCGTATTGAGCATACCAGGCAGCACCGTTTCTCAAGATATGAGGAACATTGGACCAGGTTTCAACGTTATTGATATTCGTGGGTTTACCCCATAAGCCACTTTGAGCAGGGAACGGCGGACGAACACGAGGCATACCCCGTTTTCCCTCAATGGATGCCATTAAGGCTGTTTCCTCACCACATACAAAGGCTCCAGCACCGGCTTTAATCTTTATGTGAAAATTAAAACCTGAACCTAAAATATTATCTCCAAGGTAGCCAGCTTCTTGAGCCTGTTTAATGGCAATCTGCAGATTCTTGATCGCCAAGGGGTACTCGGCACGACAATACACATAGCCTTCATCGGCTCCGATGGCATAAGCTCCGATAAGCATTCCTTCAAAGATAGAATGGGGGTCTCCCTCGAGAAGACCGCGATCCATAAAGGCTCCCGGGTCTCCTTCATCGGCATTACAGATCACATACTTTTTGTCCGAAGGAGTAGCTCTGCAAAAGCTCCATTTCAAACCTGTGGGGAAACCTGCCCCTCCGCGACCACGAAGACCAGCGCTTTTAACTTCTTCAATAACTTCTTCAGGGGTCATCCCTAGAGCACGCTTTAATCCTTGATATCCTTCATTGGCTAGATAATCTTCAATACGTGTCGGATCAATAAATCCGCAGTTTTTCAAGACAATTCGACTCTGCTTAGCTACAAAATTAATAGACTCGAAGCTCGCAGCTTGTTTTCCCGTTAAGGGATCAACATAGAAGAGTCGTTCTACTTTCTCTCCTTTTCCCAACTCTTTCTCGACAATTTCCGAAACATCTTCAGGGTTTACCCTTCTATAAAACTTACTTTCTGGTTCAATGATGATGGTTGGTCCTTGCTCGCAAAATCCGTGACATCCAGTTGGGATCACCTCTACCATCTCAGTAAGCCCTTGGTTTTTAATCTCTTTATTAAGTAAATCGAAGATCTCATCTGCTCCGGAGGAAACACACCCTGTTCCCGAACAAACATAGACCTGCTTTTTCACTTCACACTTCATCCCTATCCCCCCCTATTCGTATTTAGCCAGAATTCCAGGGATTTGATCTGCACTTAACCGTCCATGGACTTTACCATTAATAGACATGACAGGGGCTAACCCGCAGGCACCGATGCAATTAACAATCTCTAATGTATATCGGCCATCCCCTGAAGTCTGTCCATCCTTAATTTTGGCCTCTTTCTCAAGGGCTTCGAGGACTTTAGCGCCTCCACGAACATGGCAGGCAGTACCCAGGCAGACACTGATCACATTACGTCCCATAGGGGTAAGCCGAAATTGAGCATAAAAAGTAACCACACCGTAAACTCTGGCTGTGGGTATACGCAATACCCCGCTGATGTGCTTTATCACATGTTCCGGCAAATACCCATAGATCTCTTGAGCCTCTTGCAAGACTGGGATGAGTGCTCCTTTCTGATGTTTATGGCGGGCTAAAATTTGGTCAAGCTCTTTTTCTTTAGGGTCAATAAGTTCCCTACACTCCTCGCACAAAACCGATCTCCTCCCTATACCTCTAAAATTCTAAGCGTTTGTAAAACGCATGATACCTTGTTCAGTGACCAACATAGTTACTTTTTTATCGTATATATCTACCGGAACCCTGTCAACAAGCTGACAATGGAATGCAAGAGCTATCCTCGGAGTATCCGCCTTCACCCGCTCAAAAAAACGATCATAAAATCCGCCTCCATAGCCAAGACGATTGCCCATCTTGTCAAAGGCCGCCCCAGGAACGAAGATACAATCGATCTCAGTGGGATCAACCTCAATTAGCCCCTCTCTTTTGGGCTCACGGATACCCCACATTCCCGGTTCGATATCCCTCTCCAGCTTCTCGATCAATGCCGGAATAAGTACTCTTTTGGGGGCACACCGTGGCAAAATCAATCGCTTCCCCAAATCGAGAACTTGCTGAGCCAGATCTGTAGTCTCCACCTCATCGCGGAAATTCAGAAAAAGCATGATACATTGCGCTGCCTGAAACTCACGGGTTTGGGTCACGATACCGCTTATCATTTGGCTTTTAAGTCTACGTTCCTCCTCCGTTAAGTCTCCGCGCAAGGATAATACTTTCTCCCGCAGTATTCGTTTCTCCTCCGACACTTCATATCCTCCCTGCCAGTCCTCTTTAGTTGAGAAAATTCAGTCAATCATTTAATAATTCGGCAACTTTTATAATATTCCTTCTATTTTTTATAGTAAAATCTCCATTTCTTAAGAGAGCTTCGATGCATTACCCCAAAACCAGAGGAACCAGAATAGGAACAAGGAGGGATAAAGAGAACCCGCTGATAATTCCGATGATACCTATTCCTCTGGGACCTACCGCTACCAAAAGGGGTAGGGTCGAGTCCATAGCCGTAGCCCCACTGGGAGCAACTAAAGCTAAAGGTCCGACTTTCTTCGCTAAAAATGGCGCAAAGACAATGGCTAATACCTCCCGGAAGATATTACTTAAAAAAGCGATTGTTCCCAAGGAGACTGAATGAAGGTCGGTGATTAAGACACCGGATAAGCTATACCAACCAAAACCTGCCCCTACTGCTCCGCCTTCCCGTAGATTCCAGCCTAAGCATAAGCCAACCAACATGGCCGCAAGGATGCTTCCCACCACAACGCCAAGCGGAGCCAAAAATACCTGCCAGCCCACATTAACCATATGTCGCCAAATCTCACGATTTACCCCCAGGTCAACACCTACCATAGCTAAAGTAAAATCGAGAGCCAGCTCAGTGACAATCGGCAAATACTCGTACCAAGACTCAGGGAACAACCCAATCCCCCAAACTATCCCTAATACAAATGCCCCGATAATTGCCCCGGTCATGCGATAAGGATGAGCATTGTCACAAGCCGCTCCTTCTATGACACCCTGTTCGGTAAGTAATCTATCCTTCTTAACAAAAAGTTTTTCAAAAAGCAAGACTGTCCCTACACTGCCAAAGATTGCGGCTAAAGCAAAAATTAAGGCCTGCAAGCCGAAGTTTCCTAGTTGGGAAAGGGTGTCTTTATCAATGCCAATCCGTAACCCCATGGTCAATAACAGGACTAAAACCCCGATCATCATCCCTCTTCCTGCTTGATCAAGAATGAATTTCGGCAAAAGTCTAAACCATCCCACCAAAGCACCGAATAAAAGGCACGCAAATAGTATCCACATGTTCGTTCTCCGTTCTCGTAAATTTATTTCATCGAACTGTCCAATCTTAGCTTGTTTTTTCTATATAATATTGAAATCCCCGACACATGTTTCTATTTTATCGCGAACAGAGTAGAAAAGAAAAGGCCTTTCTTCCTAAATTACATCCCTTTAAGTTATCCCCATCTCCATCTCCCAAAAATACCCCTTGTCCAAGACTTATCCACATTATCCACAGCACCTGTGGGTAACTTTAGGCATATTAACCGCAAAAACAAGATATCCCTCATTCCGCTGATATCAGTTACTCACAAAGTTATCCACATTATCCACAAAACTGAATATCCACAGAACATATTATCCCTACTAAGAAGGGCCTGCCCGAAGGTCCTACTTACTGATATACCGACTGTCCTAAAATCACTAGTTCTGTTAGTATAAGATTTAAACAAAAAAACCTTAAGATCTTTGAATAGATTCTTAAGGCAAATACTTAAACAAGATTCAACCCGGGTACAGCATTCAAATTCCACGGTGCAAAATCCTTAGCTAAGTAGCGATAATACCCTGCCGTGGCAATCATGGCCCCGTTATCTGTGCAAAGAATCGGTGGCGGATAACTAAAGACAATACCACGTTTCTGAGTTTCCGCTGTTAATCGTTCCCTTAATAAGGCATTAGCAGCCACCCCCCCGGCAAGAACCAGGGTAGGGGCTTTTGTTTTCTCCAGGGCCAAACGGGTTTTGCGCACCAGCACATCAACGATAGCCTCTTGGAAAGAGGCTGCCACATCCTCGACCTTTAAGGTCTCTCCCTTCATCCGAGCAGAATTCAAAGTATTAAGGACAGCAGACTTAACCCCACTAAAGCTAAAGTCTAAGCTGCCCGGTTCCAGCATGGCCCGAGGGAATTCAAAAGCATGAGGGTCCCCTGCCAATGCGGCTTTTTGAATATAAGGCCCCCCCGGATAACCTAGTCCTAAGGTTCGGGCTACCTTATCTAAGGCTTCCCCGGCAGCATCATCCCTGGTGTGCCCAAGTACCTGATATTGCCCATGTCCCTCAAAGTAAACCAGATGAGAATGCCCCCCCGAGACAAGAAGTGCCAACAGAGGAAACTTTAACTCCGGGTTATGAAGGAAGTTGGCATAGATATGTCCCTCTAAATGATTGATCCCCAATAAGGGGATTCCTGCTGCATAGGCCATGGCCTTCGCACCAGCCACTCCTACTAACAGGGAACCCACTAAGCCGGGACCGTAGGTAACGGCAATTCCCGACAGATCTGCAAAATCAACCTTGGCTTCCGTCAAAGCCTGTTCTACTACACCTTGCAGATGGAGGATATGCTCCCGGGAGGCCACTTCCGGTACGACTCCCCCGTACTTTTGATGGGTTTTTACCTGAGAGGAGATGACATGGCTAAGCAAATCGCGGCCATTGCGAAGCACCGCGGCAGAGGTTTCGTCACAGCTTGTCTCAATCCCTAGTATATTTATTTCCATATGCAACTCTCACGACCTTATAATCTCTTTCGATATCTAACCACATGATCAGGGCATCTTCCCGATTATCCGAATAATAACCTTTGCGCACCCCCGCTGTGACAAAGCCTAAACGTTCGTAGAGTCTTTGGGCAATTGCATTAGTAGCGCGAACTTCCAGGGTCATGCGTTCCATACCTTCTTTAGCCATCAATTCGATCACCGAGCGCATCAGAGATTCTCCTCTTTTTTGACCCTGGTATTCAGGAACAATAGCTACATTGGTAATATGTCCCTCTTCCAGAATAAACCAAAGACCCATATAACCGATAACCTTGCCTTCTTCTTCCAAGCAAAAGTAGCGGGCATATTCGTTATCTCTCAGTTCACTGACGAAGGATTGGGAAGCCCAAGGGGCTGGGAAGCAAGCATGCTCAATTTCCATGATCCTCGGCAAATCCTTTTCTTGCATGGGGCGAATGTTCATATCCCCTGACCTGCCTCCTCTTTCTTAGCCCAATTGACCTCCGCCTCGGATAAGCGAATATAATAAGGTTCCACTTGCCCACCCTGCAGGTTTTTCTCCCATTCGTTCCATACACTGCGAGCAGTATAGGCACCACGGGGAAGGGCTAAATAGTCGGGGAAAAGCACCGCTCTCTCTCCCAAGTAGGCCTTAATCAGCTCCTTATACCTGGGAATAGCATCGCCGACAAAGAGGATGGCACGGTCCTGGGCCGCCAACTCTTTAAGCCAGAGTTCCGGCTCGACAGCGAAGGGATCTCTAATACGTACAGGCCTCTCTTCAGCCTCAGACCAAAGATATTGAGCTGTGTACCATTCATTTTTACGTGCATCTAAAATTGGTACGATAGTTTCACTGCGATTATATCCGGCCCAAGCTAATGTATCTAAAGAAAGTACCCCCACCAAAGGAAGCTTAAGAACTTGAGCCAACCCCTGGGCGGTGGCAATCCCGATCCGGATTCCAGTGAAAGAACCAGGGCCACGTACTACACCGATAAAGTCCAAATCCTGCATTTTCCAAGCACTTGCCTCTAAAACTTGGTCTAATACAGGAATAAGTCGCTCGGAGTGAGTCTTTGTTGTATGCAAAAATCCTTCTGCTACAAGCTGGCCCCGATCGGCTAAAGCTAAAGCAGTGACCTTTGTGGTGGTATCAATAGTCAGGTATTTCATTAGTACTCCTCGAATCCATTCATTAAATAAAGAAGAAATTACTTTCCCCGCACTATGTTAGTTCTTGAAGGCGTTCCCCCCAAGTGCCGGAATCCCAGCGAAAACTAATCTTTCTAGGTTCTTCTCCCGAACCCTCAATCCGAATCTCCAAACAATCTGCGGGCAGAATCTCCGCGGCAATCTCCGGCCATTCGATTAAGCAAATGGTATCCTCTTGGAAGGCATCCTCGACCCCGATGATTTCTACTTCTTCCGGGTAACGCAGCCGGTATAAATCCATATGGATAAGGCGAACCGGGCCATTATGAGCAATTCCGGAGTATTCTATTTGAAAAGTAAAGGTTGGACTGGTCATGGGTTCTTTGATCGCCAAAGCCGCCCCGATCCCTTTGGCCATAGCAGTTTTTCCTGCCCCCAAATTGCCAATGAGACAAACCACATCCCCACCTTGGAGAACTTTACCTAGTTTTTGCCCTAAGACATGGGTGCTCTCCGCACTTAAGCTATGAACCTCAAGGTTCATCATGACCCTCCTTCCCTTTAAAAAACACTGGGCAAACACAATAATTAAGACCCTTCTAAAGTCTTGCCTTTTAGCTTAAACTTTAAAATAAGGGTTTGAAAATTAAAATAATATTTAACTAGCTTTATACCAAGTAAGCCGCCAAAATCTAAAAATAAAAATTTTACAAAATATTATTTTTCGCAAATCTTACCATTAATAATAACTGTTTCCGGACGTCCTTTTAGATCAAACGGATGGTCACTCCAGATAACGATATCGGCGTCTTTTCCTACCTCTAAGGAACCTACCCGATCATCCACACCCAAGATTTCGGCCGGATTGATAGTAATAGCCTTTAAGGCTTCCTCTTCATCCATACCGGCCCGAGCTACCAGAGCGGCGCACAGGGGCAACTGTTCAATGGGAGTAACAGAGTGGTCGGTCATAATCGCTACCTTCACCCCGGCACGGGCTAAGACTCCCGGAGTCTCAAAGGACTTATCCTTTAATTCTACCTTGGCACGATTAACCAAGGCCGGACCTATCACAGCCGGATAACCACATTCTGCGATCTCCTCGGCTATCTTATGGCCTTCAGTACAATGCTCGAGAACTAGATCCACTTTAAACTCCCGTGCGATACGAATAGCTGTCATAATATCATCAGCACGGTGAGCATGTGCCCGTAGAGGAATTTCCCTTTTTATAACTCGAATTAGGCTCTCCATGCCGAGATCACGTTCCGGAACCTTCTCCGGGTCTTCGATCCCTTGCTCCAATTTTTCCAGATAAGTTTCCGCATCCACAAGTGCTTGACGTAAAAGAGCTGCCGTAGCCATCCTGGTCATGGGCATTTTCTTTTGCTCTCCCCCGTAGACAGCCTTCGGGTTTTCGCCAAAGGCAACTTTCAAGCCTGCCGGCTCTCGGATAATCATCTTATCCACTACTTTACCGGCTGTTTTCAGTACAACACCCGTTCCCCCGATAACGTTACCACTGCCCGGTGTAGAAAATATCGTGGTCACGCCACCTAAGCGAGCATCACGAAACCCTTCATCCTCGGGATTAATGCCATCGATAGCTCTGAGCTCAGGAGTAATGGGGTCCGTCATCTCGTTGAGATCATCCCCTTCATGTTGATAGATCTCTTCCCCAAGCCCTACATGGCAGTGAGCATCAATAAAGCCGGGCAAAACCAGTTTTCCTTCCGCCTCAATAATCTCCACCCCAGCCGGAGCTTCCAGATTCTCACCGATAGCTGCAATCTGTGTACCTTCAATTAAGATGCTTCCAGAAAATTCTTGGCCTTTCATGGTCTTAATCCGACCGTTACGGATAAAAAGGCTCTTATGCGCGTTCATGTTTACCTCCAAAAAGTTTTTATTTACCTTATATTTTCCAAATTATATTGCCACTATAGCATCGGCGGGAATATCCCTCATGGAAAGGCTTACCCTTTCCCGAGCGGTATCGATCCCCAGTACCCGCACCTTAACAATGTCTCCAACCGAGAGAACTTCCATAGGATGCTTGATAAATTTTTCGCTGATTTGTGATATATGAACTAAACCATCATGTTTAACCCCGATATCGATGAAGGCACCAAAGTCAACAATATTTCTTACAGTTCCTTCGAGAATCATCCCGGTCTGTAAATCTTCAAGGTGAGTTACATCCTGACGTAATTTTGGCCGCGGCAAATCCTCCCGGGGGTCTCGACCTGGTCGTTGGAGTGCTGCCAGGATATCTTTAACTGTAGGAAGTCCGGCTCCAAATTCCCTGGCACATTCTTCCGGGTCCAGCTGAGCGATTCCCCGGCGCACTTCATCGGATCGTTCCCTAAGATCTGCTAGGGTAAAGCCAAGTTTTTTCAAGATATTTTGGGCAAGTTCATAGGATTCAGGATGAACCGGTGTGTTTTCCAAGGGATTCTCCCCTTGGGGCAAACGAATGAACCCTGCACATTGGACAAAGGTTTGTTCACCTAAGCGAGGTACTTTTTTAAGCTCAGCCCGCTTTTGGAATTTCCCATTGGCTTCCCGATAGGCCACTATATTTTTAGCGATGGTTGGCTTAAGTCCGGCCACATATTGCAGAAGGGAAGGCGAAGCCGTGTTCAGGTCCACTCCCACCGCATTTACCGCTGATTCAACTACCCCATTCAAAGACTCTTCTAAGCGTTTTGGTTGGACATCATGCTGATATTGCCCTACACCAACAGCCTTGGGCTCAATCTTAACCAGCTCGGCTAAGGGGTCCTGTAACCGGCGGGCAATAGAGACGGCACTGCGCAAAGAGAGATCAAAGTCGGGAAATTCTTCTCCCGCCAGCTTAGAAGCGGAATACACTGAAGCACCGGCTTCACTGACGATAATATATTCTGAAGCTAAGCCACTTTCCCGTATTAACTCGGCTGTGACTTCTTCCGTTTCCCGAGAGGCGGTGCCATTGCCGATAGCAATTACATCAACCTGATACTTCCCGATTGTCTCCCGGAGAATCCTTTTCGCTTCTTCCCGCTTGTTCTGTGGTGGATGTGGATATATTACCCCCACGTGAAACAACTTGCCGGTATCATCAACAACAGCGAACTTGCACCCGGTTCGAAAACCGGGGTCTAAACCCAATACTACTTTTCCCCTCACCGGAGGTTGCAGCAAGAGCTGACGAAGATTTTCGGCGAAAACTTTGATAGCTTGTTCTTCAGCCTTTTCCGTCAATGCCCCACGGATTTCCCTTTCAATAGAGGGAGCGATTAGACGTTTATAGGAGTCTTCGGCCGCACTACGCACGATTTCCGCCCCGGGCCCTTGTTTTACATAAGCTTGCTCGATTAGAGCAGAGATACGATCTGTAGGAACTTCCACTTTAACACTTAGAAACTCCTCTTTCTCTCCTCGGTTTAAGGCCAGGATGCGATGGGGAGGAATTTTCTTTACCGGTTCCCGGTAATCATAATACATCTCATAAGGTGAACGTTCCTCGGCTTTTTTGCCGGACGCTACCACATCCCCTAAGCGAAAGGTAGCTTCCCTGATCCTTTTACGCATATTGGCATCATCAGAGATCAACTCGGCAATAATATCCGCAGCCCCCTGAATTGCCTCTTCAACGGTTGCTACCCCCAGTTCCGGGTTGAGGTGCTTTTGTGCTTCTTCCAAAGGCTGAGCCTTTGGATATTGCTCCAAGATCCAAAGGGCAAAAGGTTCTAACCCCTTTTCCTTGGCCACGGTAGCCCTGGTTCGCCTTTTCTGCTTGTAGGGACGATAGAGATCTTCTACTTCTTGCAGAATCTTGGCTTTTTCAATCTGAGCCGACAATTCTTCGGTTAGCTTTCCTTGTTCTTCAATTATACGCAAGACTTCCTTTTTGCGTTGCTCAAGATTCCGTAAATATTCCAGGCGTTCCATAATGCTGCGCAAAGCATTCTCATCCAGTTCACCTGTTGCCTCTTTACGATAACGGGCGATAAAAGGAATAGTGTTGCCTGCATCTATTAAAATAATTGCTTCTCTAACTTGATGGGTACGCAAGCTAAGTTCTTGGGCAATGGCTTCTGAATAATCCAAAAAGTAATCCCTCCCAATAGTTCTCAATTTTTTATTATATCACCATTTCCTAAAAAGCTAAATAAAGATGATGACTACCCGGTTTAAAAATACATTGTAGCTCTTATATAGCATAGAAAGCAAGCCCATCTAGGCCTGCTTTGCACTTGACCATCCATTTTTAATAAGTGAACTTTAAATCCTTAAGGGGTGCACGTGCTTCGCCCTTTTCCAAGCAGAGCCCGTTTGCATCCATAACATTAATTTTCAGCACAAGTTCTTCTCCTACCTGCTCAAAATCCACAACCTCTTGGTTGAGCTTTTGGTAGGCCGGATAGAGAATTTCTCCTTCGCCGGTGACTCGATTTACCTTAACCGGCTCCCCGCCCTTAGAAACCGTTCCATAAGCAAAGCCGATAATTGTTATGAACTCCTCATCATTGAGCCAAAATATTTTTTTCTTTGGCGTATATTTTCCATCGGGAGTATAAGAATCCCACAGCTTGACCAGATACTCTTGATTCAACTGCAGCTTCGTCCAGGAATTCTCTTTGGCATCCTTAATGTAAATATCCCCTATGGTTTCCCATTCATCCGGATAGAGATAGGCAGTGTATTGATTGTTTGGTGAACTGCCGTTGATCACATAATTTCCTTGTAGAATAAATTTAGGAATATCAGGATTTGTTGTTACTTGAAATAAGGATTCACTAAATACCGGCTTATAAGTGGGTTCTTCCGCGCCTGCTCCCATTTTAATCTTGAAAGGAAAGAGATCAATATTCAAGAATAGAGTGCAAAATATGACCCCTAAGAAAAAAAGGCTGCCACGCGTTAACCATGATTTCTTAATAACGCTCCCTCCTAACTAAAGGATATATAAGTATAAAGCTCTCTATCCACTATTTACCATGGGGATATTTCTTCATCCAACTCTTCAATCCTTCCTACCCACGGAGATAAGTCAAACCTTCCTATGATTCGATTGGATTAAAGAAAAAACTCCTTCATCCATTGCTAACTTCCACTAAGACTGCTGTTCTTTATTGCATTACTATCCAGTACGAATCCCAAAGAGCAATTATAATCGGCCCTCATAAAATTAAAAAAGGCGAACCGGCTTAATACCAATTCGCTAATACTTTTTCTTTTTTATCAAATTGAAATGGCTTGATTTAAGCTGCCACTGCGAAAACCTTCCAAATCGAGTGTTACATAAGTGAACCCTAATTCTTTCAAATGCTGGGCAATAACATCAAGATTCTGCCCAAAAAGCTTCGGAAAATCCTCTTTGGGTATTTCCAGACGGGCCATATCTTGATGATGCCGAACTCTTAAATTCTTAAAACCTAGATCTTTAAGCAGAGTTTCTGCTTTTTCCACCCGCAGCAGTTTTTCAATAGTAATCTCCTCGCCATAGGGAAAACGCGAAGACAAACATGGGCTAGAGGGTTTATCCCAAGTAGAAAGCCCCATTTCTTTGGAAAGCAGACGAATTTCCGCTTTTGTTAAACCCGCTTCCTGCAGAGGACTCCTTACCCCTAAGGCCCTAGCCGCTTGCATGCCGGGCCGATAATCCTTTAGGTCATCAGCATTACTCCCATCGAGAACCCAGTTGATTTTCTTTTCTTGAGCAATACTTATGAGCTTAGAAAAAAGTTCATTTTTGCAGTAAAAACAACGATTCTGGGGGTTGGTGACGAATTCCTCTTTGGTCATCTCCTCAGTCCTGATTACTAAATAATTAGTCCCAAATTCTTCGACCTGCTGCAAGGCGTTATTATAATCGGCGGCGGGCATGGTTTCTGAGGAACCGATTACTGCCAGACAACTATTCCCTAAAACCTCATGAACCACTTTTAAAAGGAAGGTGCTATCCACCCCGCCTGAAAAAGCAACTATTGCCGACTCCATTTCTTTAATTATTTCCCTTAAATGATTAAGCTTTTCTTGCATGAATAAACCTCCATATTTAATTCATTAATACGCACCATCTGGGTCAAGCATTAGATATCTTCACTGACACTTTTCTTAAAAGCACCCCTTAGGCTTCTGAAGGTTACATCCATAGTCTCATGTTTTACCGCCGTGGCATCAAACCTCACTAAGGAGAAGACAAGCTGGACGCAGACACCCATTCCCAAAGCGGAGACCACCGTTCCCAGACCCACTGGTCCACCTAAAAACCATCCGACCAGGCATACCGCTACCTCAATAATACCCCGACAAACCCCAACGGGTAATTTAGTGATTCGCTCACAGGCCACCATTAGACCATCCCGGGGACCGGTCCCAAAGCCCGAAGCAATATATAAGTAAGAACCAAAGGCGAGAACAAAAAGCCCCACGATCAGCATTATGAGACCCGGTAAAAAATCCCGCATTTCCGGGATTATCTTCATGGGCATTAGTAAATCGATATAGATACCAATAGTCACTAGATTAACAATTGTGCCGATACCCAGCTTCTCGCCCAAGAGCATAACCACAATACAGATTACAAGGCTCGTTACAATAGAGACATTACCGATCGTAAGGCCAATAGTATCACTAATACCCCGATGGAATACATCCCAAGGAGCATACCCGACATTGGCCTTCATAGTCAGAACTATACCTAGAGCACATATAAAAGTGCCAATCAATAAGTAAAGAAATCTTTTGATAAGTCTCATGTCAATCTTTCTCCCCTGACTCTGCCTTCAGCTTTTATTTTTTCTATCCAGCTCCCAATGTTGCACCTGATATTAAAGTCTTTCTTAATTATATAGACTTTTAGACGGCCAACTGTTTTCTTTCATTGAAGAATCCCTTATAGGATAGATAACAGGCCAAAAAAGAAGAAATAGACGTTGTGGAAAGCATCATAAAAGTAACCATAATCTGATATTTAATCGCTTCCATAGGCGGAGTCCCCGCTAGGATTAGCCCCGTCATCATCCCCGGCAAGGCTACTATCCCCAAGGTTTTGGCCGAGTCAATAGTCGGCTGCATCCCCGTCTTAATGGAGTCACGAATAATCTCTATAGAAGAAGGTAGAATATCTGCTCCCAAGGCGAGTTTGGTTTCCACTTCTTCCCTCTTATTCTTAAAGTTGGTCACCAACTGCTTATAACACAATCCTAAAGCAATCATCGAATTGCTGATAATCATACCACCAACGGGGATCATTTGGTATGGCTCATATTTAAGAGTTCCGGATAATATGAGGATGGACAGGGTCACAATTGTCCCGGTACCGATAGATATGAACGATATTAAGAGACCATTCTTGATCACCTTACCCCTTTTTGCTGCATTATATGCCGCATTGAAAGTCATAAAAAGCAATAAAAGGGTGGTAAAGGCAGGGTTATGCTGCCCGAAGATATATTCCAAAATAAAGCCAACGGCTATCAGCTGAATAACTGCGCGGATGACACTGATTAATGTTTCTTTCTCTAGTTTGAGCTTCTGCCAGTATGAGAAAAAAAGGGATATTAGGACTAGAGAAGATGCCAGCAGTAAAGAGGACAATGTGATTGAGTTGGAACCGCTCATGCTATTACCTCCAATCCTTTACTTTCACCGGCCTCAATCCGCAACAATTTATTAGCATATTTGCGGCTTTGCTGTGGGTTGTGGGTAATCCATAAAACGGTTACCCCTTCCTGATGGTATTTGGAAATTACACTTTCCACGATTTTCGTATTATTCTCATCCAGTGCCGAAGTTACTTCATCTAAAAGCAAAATCTCCGGGGTGAAAATCAAGCTTCTTATAAGAGCAATTCTTTGTCTCTCTCCCCCGGAAAGATTTTTTACTTCTTTGGTTAAATACTCAGTTGACATCTTAAACAAAGAAAACAAGACATTTACCCTATTGGGGAGAAATTTTTCGTTTCTGATTGCAAAAGGAAACACTAGATTGTCCATTACCGTATCCCCAAAAAGATAAGGGGTCTGAAAACAATAAGCAATACTTTTCCTTAAGTCTGTCGGGTTATAGGTAAAAAGACTCTGGTTTTTATATACAATATCCCCCTCAGTAGGGCTAATTAAATGGCTGCATAGTTTAAGGAATGTGCTCTTCCCGCTTCCCGAGGGCCCAACTATGGAAATAAAATCCCCTGTTTCAATCTTTAGAGATAGATTCTTTAAAATCCTTTCGCCATCATTGACGAAAGATACACCTTGGAATTCCAGCAACGACAAGCCCTTCACCCCCTATTCTATTAGTGTATCATTTCTAAACTAGAATTAAAATATTTTGTCCAGTACCTATGCCGTATTTCATCATAAAACTTTCACTATTTATAATAGTCAATATAATTTATAGCGAATAATCGGCATAATGCAGGTAAAATAAAATAGGTAGAGAAATAGAATATAAACTAAATTTGCGTATTTTTCCACAATGTTAGAGGGGGGAAGATTTATGACAAAAAATGTTATAGGCAGATCCCTAAAAGTCCTTGTGTACACATTTACGCAATTATTATTTTTTTCTATCTTATTCCTTATGAAAGAATATAACTATAACCTATTTCATGCCTTCGTAGAGTGCTACGGCATCGCGGTTTCCTTAGGTGTTTGTTTTATAGTATTTAATTCGAATCAATATATAGATAATAATTTTATCAAAGTACTTAGCATCGGCTTTCTTTACCTAATCTTCATAGATTTTTTGCATATGCTAGCTTTTAAAGGTATGAACATCATCATCGGTTATGATGCAAACTTGCCTACCCAACTTTGGATATTTTCCAGGTATTTTGAAGCTTTAACCTTATTGCTGGCAGCAGTTTTAATAAGTAAGAAGATTAAAGTAAAGGCACTGTATATTATCTACTTCTGTATTACAGCCGGTGGTCTTATCTCAATTTTCGCCAGATTTTTCCCGGATGCCTTCATCGAAGGGCGGGGACTTACGCCTTTTAAAATTATAAGTGAATATGTGATTATTGGTATAATCATTATTGCCTTCCTTCTGCTATTTTCAAAAAGAGATAATTTTGACAAGAATGTCCTTCGCTATTTCTATCTCAGTTTTAGCTTCTCGATTCTTACCGACCTTTTATTTACATTTTATGCGGACCCTTTCGATGTCTTCAATCTTTTGGGACATTACTTTAAAATCCTCTCAGTCTATTTTATTTACAAAGCGGTAATCCAAGTTGCTATAAAAAGTCCTCAAGATATTATTTTCCGTGAAATAGAATCAAGAAAAAATGAGCTCGAAAAAGAAGTAAGCAACAATATCCTTCAGTTGGAAGCCTTAAATCGCAGCCAGGCTGCCTTGATTAATAGCCTGCAAGAGCTGGTTTTTGTCCTAGATGATCAACTAATCCTCAGGGAATGCCATTACCCTGAATCCGATATCTTATACGTAGCGCCGGAAAACAAGCTTAACAAGCACATTGATCAGATTGGTTTCCCTGAACCGGCCAAAAGCATAATAAAAGAAGCACTCGAAGAAACCCTGCAACATGGCAAACCGAGCCGTGCCGAATATTATCTTGACTTACCCCGTGGACGGAGTTGGTTTGATATTCAAGTCAGCATTATTCCTGGCAATGGAATAATCAAGGAGAAACTCCTCTGTACCGTCCGTGACATATCCGAACGCAAACAAATGGAAGAAGTTATCTTCAATGAAAAGGAACAGTTTAAAACCACCCTATTTTCCATTGGCGATGGGGTAATTTCTACCGATGTCCTTGGTCGTATACTAGTCGTGAATAACGTAGCGGAAAATCTAACCGGTTGGTGCAGCGAAGAGGCCTTAGGAAAACCTTTAGCAGAAGTATTCCATGCCATTCATGAAATCACCCGGGAAAAATGTACTAATCCTGTACGTAAGGTTCTGGAAACAGCCGACATAATTAAGCTGGGAGGTTATACTCTGCTTTTATCTAAAACCGACAAGGAAATTCCCATTGAAGTAAGTGCCGCCCCGATTAAGAGCAGTACGGGAGAAGCTACGGGAATCGTAATTGTTTTCCGAGATATTACGGAGAAAAGAGAAAAGCAAAGGCAAATCGAATATTTAAGTTTTCACGATTCACTAACCGGCCTGTATAACCGAAGATATATGACGGAAATACTCAAAAAGCTGGATACTGAAGCGAACCTGCCCCTGGCGATTATGGTATTGGATGTAAATGGATTAAAGCTTACTAATGACGCTTTTGGTCACCAAACGGGGGATCAATTACTTAAGATTGTGGCAAAAGTCATGAAGGAAGCTTGCCGGGCCGGTGATATTATCGGTAGATATGGGGGCGATGAATTTGTCATTGTCCTTCCCAATACGAACGAGGCCAAAGTAAAGGAAATTCAGGAGAAGATCGTTTCTACTGCTTCCCAAGTAACTTTGGACTCTGTAATTGTCTCTCTGGCCGCAGGTTATGCGGTTAAAACCAGGGTTGATCAGGATATTGAGATAATTATTACCAATGCCGACAATAATATGTACAAAAACAAACGCAAGTACGGCAAAGTCATGCATAGTCAAACTATCGAAACCGTACTTAGGAATATTAACCAAAAGTACGCCTCGGAACAGATTCATACGGAAAGGGTTTCCGAATACTGCGAAGCTATTGCCAAAGCCATGCGGCTACGGGAAAAAGAGATTAGAGATATTAAAACAGCCGGGTCTTTACATGATCTTGGCAAAATAACTCTGCCTGCCGAACTTTTAAATAAGCCCGACAGACTCACTGAGGAAGAATATGAGGCCATCAAAAAACATCCGGAAACCGGCTACCAAATGCTTAGGTCAGTAGACGAATATGTACCCTTAGCCGACTTTGTCCTTCATCATCATGAACGTTGGGATGGTAGAGGATATCCCAGTGGCCTAGCGGGTGAAGACATCCCCCTTGAATCCCGAATCATATCTGTGGCTGATGTTTATGAAGCGATGACCGCCAAAAGACCTTACCAAAAAACAAAGACTAAGGAAGAAGCCATTACCGAACTTAAACGCTGCGCAGGAACCCAGTTTGATCCGGAAATAGTTAATGTGTTTGTGGAAAAGGTACTGTGATTTTGGATTTCGTCAATACAATTCCCTGTGGTATACTGTTAAATTGATGGCGGAGATTTGATCTAGGAGGATATACTCGTGCAGCATAAATTTTCGAGAACGGAAATTCTTATTGGCAAGCCGGCACTGGAAAAGCTTAAGCAAAGTACCGTGATTATTTTCGGAGTCGGCGGTGTCGGATCATATACGGCTGAAGCCTTGGCTCGGGCCGGTGTCGGCCATTTAGTCCTTGTAGACTATGACGAGATCTGTTTAACCAATATCAATCGTCAGCTCCATGCCTTACATTCCACCATTGGCAAGGCCAAAGTTGAGGTAATGAAAAAACGGATTCTCGATATTAACCCTAAAGCTCAAGTAGAAGCTATTAAGGAATTTTTCTCTGAGGAAAACGCTGAAAGTCTCCTTGGCGGCAATCCGGACTATGTAGTGGATGCTATCGATACCGTCTCCGGAAAAGTAACCCTAGCCAAGGAGTGTATAAAGCGAAATATTCCTTTGATCTCCAGCATGGGGGCCGGTAATCGCCTTTCTGCCGAAAACTACCGGATTACAGATATATCTAAAACCAGTGGTGATCCATTGGCGAAGGCTGTGCGGAAATTATTGCGTAAGGAAGGTATAACCAAGGGGATCAAAGTAGTCTATTCTCCCGATCTTCCTCTTACTCCGTTACCCACAGAAGCCGATTGCCGAAACAATTGTATTTGTCCGGGAGGAGACGCCCATTGTGCTCTAAAGCGACAAATTCCCGGCAGCATTTCCTTTGTCCCCCCTGTGTCCGGACTGCTTATGGCCGGGCAAGTTGTTAATGACTTAATCGCGGATTGCGCACGAGAGGCTTAACGATATTTTGTGGTAAAATACAAAAACCACACAGCATGATTTTGCTCATCGGCAGCAGCTCTTAAGAATTTTTCTTTAATAAAGGGGTCTTGAGCTTTATCCGCAATTTCATGATAAAAATCTACCGTTTCTTGTTCATCCTTGAAGGCGAAATGCAATCCTTCTCTATAGGTTTGTGGGCATGTTTCGGTTATATACGGATTTGGTTGTGTCCCGGTAATTGTCATAAAAATCTGCGTAAATACTTGATAATGTTTAATCTCATCCTTTCGTATCTCAAGTATTTGGTTTCTTTCCTCTATTGTTGGCGCCATTTCAGCCAGTCTAGCGTAACACGCAATAGCACTATACTGCCCATTAATTGCCTTTAAGATATCCGGATTTAGAGATTCAGCACCTGGGTACATAGACACACCTCCTGCATTTTACTGGTTTATTTTATCTAATCAGCAACAGAAAGGTGCTTCTCCTAACCCAGGATTATCGTTTTTTTACCAAAAGCCGAAAATAAAGACATCCGGCAAATTATTAATAAGATTGCCCGGATGTCTTTTATCTTTTAGTCTTTTGGTCTCTTGGAAATTATACTTCTTGAATACCTACAACTTCATATCCCACTTCTTCAATAGTTGCTTTAATCGTCTCATCGGTTACATCTTGGCTTGCTTCGAATGTGGCGTACTTACCTTCAAGATTGACTTCAACTTGAGTTACTCCACCCAGCTCACTTAAAGCCTCCCGTACATGATTCACACAATGCCCGCAGCTCATTCCCTCAATTGATACTTTCTTTTTCATATGAATTGACTCCTTTCATATCCATCCCTTTTTTATCTAATCTGCATAGTTTTACAGATTATCACTGAAAAAAATTATCGAGCGGGTGTAAACCCTCGCAAGCGTAACGCATTCAGAAGTACCGATACGGAACTAAAGCTCATAGCTGCGGCGGCAATCATCGGATTGAGCAAGGGTCCGCCAAAAATGTGGAGTACTCCCATAGCAACAGGGATTCCTAAAGTATTGTAGCCGAAGGCCCAGAAGAGGTTTTGTTTGATATTCCGTATGGTACTTTTACTTAACTGGATTGCCGTCGGTACATCCATTAGGTCACTTCTCATCAACACGATATCTGCAGATTCCATGGCCACATCTGTTCCCGAACCAATCGCAATACCAATGTCTGCTTGGGCCAGAGCCGGGGCGTCATTGATCCCGTCACCTACCATGGCCACCTTTTTCCCTTCAGCTTGAAGTTTTTTGACTTCATTAGCTTTATCCTCAGGCAAAACCTCGGCTAATACCCTGTCAATTCCTACCTGTTTAGCTATGGCTTCGGCAGTAGCTTTGTTATCACCGGTAATCATGACGACTTCAATACCCATTTCATGAAGCCTTTCGATGCTTTTTTTGCTATTCTTTTTAACCGTATCCGCCACGGCAATAATACCGGCTAATTTGTTGTCTATGGCAATATACATGGGAGTCTTGCCTTCTCCCGCCAACCTATCCGAAGTCTCTTCAAAATTCTCTAAGGATATCCTGCTTTCAACCATTAGTTTTCGGTTACCCAGTAGCAAGTGTTTACCCTCAACTTTTACTTCAACCCCATGCCCGGGAATAGCTTTAAAGAAATCTAACTTTTTAATCTCTAAACCTTGTTCTTCTGCGCTCTTGACAATGGCCTCACCCAATGGATGCTCTGAACCTTTCTCAGCGGAAGCAGCAAGTTGTAATAAGTCATTTTGAGTTATTCCATTAACGACCACTACATCGGTAACCGTAGGTTTACCTTCAGTTATGGTCCCGGTTTTATCGAAAACAATAGTCTTGATTTGATGAGTAGTTTCTAATGCTACACCGCTTTTGATCAACACCCCATGCTCTGCACCCTTACCCGTCCCCACCATAATCGCAGTTGGAGTTGCTAGGCCCAAAGCGCAGGGGCAGGCGATGACCAAGACCGAGATAAAAATGGTTAGGGCAAATACAGTGGACTCACCGCCAATGAAATACCAGGCCAAGGCAGAAATAGTAGCAATACCAATCACGATAGGTACAAAGTAACCGGAAATAACATCGGCGAGTTTGGCAATTGGGGCTTTAGTGCCTTGGGCATCTTCGACAAGCTTAATTATTTGGGCCAGAGCAGTATCCTTCCCAACCCGAGTCGCTCGATATTTAATGGTTCCGTTTTTATTGATACTTGCTCCAATAATCATGTCGCCAATATTTTTTTCTACCGGTATACTTTCCCCAGTAAGCATAGATTCATCTACAGCCGTATTTCCCTCGATTACTTTACCGTCTACGGGCATTTTTTCACCGGGTTTGACGATAATAACGTCCCCTACTTCAACTTCGTCAATGTTGATGACAACTTCTTTGCCATCCCTTACGACAAGTGCCGTTTTGGGTGCAAGCCCCATCAACTTCTTAATGGCTTCTGAAGTTTTACCTTTTGAAACGCCCTCCAGATATTTCCCCAGTGAGATTAGGGTAATGATGGTCCCCGCCGCTTCAAAGTAGAGCTGACCGGCATACATTATATTTCCATTGTAAATCTGAACGATAGCATACAGTCCATAAAGAACAGCGGCGCTCGTCCCCATGGCGATGAGAGAATCCATATTGGGACTTCCCCGGAATAAAGTTTTAAATCCTACAGTAAAGAATTTTCTACCGGCAATGATAACGGGAATCGTCAACAAGAATTGAACAAGAGCAAAATTGAAAGGATTCAGCATGGGATCTATAAACATCGGAAGCATTAACCCCAACATATGTCCCATGGAAATATAAAGTAAAGGAACTGTGAAGATTGCCGATAATACGAATCTCATCCAGAGTTGGTGTCTTTCTTCCTCTTTGCGTTCCTTATCGGTATCTACCGGCTTTCTTTCTTCTTCAAAAGCTTTGTAACCCGCCTTCTCTATGGCCTTCTTAATGTCCGACACGTTCACAAGGGAGGGCTCATAACCTATGGTCAACTTCTCCGTGGCCAAATTTACATTGGCCTCATTCACACCATCAAGTTTCCGGGTTACTCTTTCCACCGCTTTAGCACAAGCGGCACAGGTCATGCCTTCAATTCTCAAGGTTTTGCTAACCTCATCGGTAAACGCCTTATAGCCTGCCTTTTCCACAGCGGCTTGAATATCACCTACAGAAAGCTTGTCCTCGTCAAAACTAATATTGAGCTTTTCCGTTGCCAAATTGACGTTGGATTCGGTAACTCCTTCGAGTTTTTTGGTAACCCGCTCCACGGCCTTAGCACAGGCTGCACAGGTCATCCCTTCTATTTTAAGTGTTTTGGTTGTCACTTTTTTTCTCCCCCCTCTATTTAATATTATGATGTTTTAATATACCCTAATTTCCGATGGGTAACTTTCGTAGTCCTCTCATTATTTTTTCATGCGGAATATAGTCTTCAGAAGTTCATCAATGACCTCATCATCGCCCTGGTTTAATCGATCCTTCACGCATGATTCAAAATGCTTTTCTAACAATAACTTAGACACTCCATCTAAGGCAGATTGCACAGAGGTTATCTGATTCAGTACATCATCACAATAGACATGCTTTTCAATCATTCCCTTAACCCCTCGAACCTGACCTTCAATCCGATTTAAGCGATTAACCAGCTCTTTTATAGTCTTTTCATCATGGTGGGCAGTTCTTGTGCCGCTGCTACCTTCACAGGTCGAACAGCTCACCTTAATCTCTTCACCCATGCTAGTCAGCTCCTTATTATTATCTATATAGTATAGGGGGGTACCCTATGCGCTATATTTGAATTATACATTTTGTTAATGACTTTATCAAGAATTAGTTGCGAATTTCTTACAAATTTTCTCTTTCTTATTGAAAAAAATCGAGAATAAGCTTCTCGATTATACTATCTACTATTGCCATAAAAACCATACTCTTTATATTTACAAGAATCAGTATTCCCATTTTGTCTACCGATTGCACATAAGACCATCATCCACATGTGGGATACTCATGAAGGTATTAACTTTTACATTGTGCTATGGAATGCAGGACATTACCTAAAATATTAAAAACCCCGCATCACACAAGGTGATACAGGGTCAATACGGAGAAACCCAATTCGATTGATTGCTCTTACTCGTCGATATGCTCCAGGCCCTGACGGTAGAGTTCTTGGGCATGATTATCCTGAAGGGAGTAATAAACCATTTTTCCATCCCGTCGGTACTTGACCAAATTACTATTGCGAAGGACTCTCAGTTGGTGAGAGGTCGCCGACTGGCTTAACTCCAAAAGCTCTGCCAGATCACAGACACAAAACTCCGACTTTGCGAGTGCATCCATAATTCGGACCCGAGTCGGATCCCCCAAGGTCTTAAATAATTCTGCAAGGTCGGTGGCTCGCTCGAGGCCTATGACTTGATCAGAATACATATTAACGACATCCGGATGAACACAAGTAATATCGCAGGCTAGGTTTTCATTCTCATTATTTTGTTTACTCGGTATCATCGTAAGATTCACCTCATTATGCTATCCCTATGCTTCAAACTATATCAGCAAATCTTAATTCTTACAAGCAAGATAGCCCTTGCTGTGCTGTTTACTAGAGTTCCTTAACTCATGCAAATGATCGACCCTCACTTGGTAATAATCTCTATTTTAACGTGCTGTTACTTCTTTCATCTGAAGCTTCCCTTTAAAGCGAGCGTTTTCCGGATCTGAATACTGCCTAACACGGGTTGCATTTAGAATTGCCAGCAAGGCCACCCCGACATCCGCAAAGACGGCTTCCCACATCGTAGCTATACCAAACATGCCCAGGCCAATAAATCCGAGCTTGATCACTAAAGCGAAGCCAATATTTTGCCAGATGATTTTCTTCGTAAAGCGGGCAATATCAATGGCACTGACTAATTTGCCGGGTTGATCTTCCATTAGTACAACGTCCGCAGCTTCGATGGCTGCATCCGATCCTAGGCCCCCCATTGCCACACCAATATCCGCGCGGGTGAGCACCGGGGCATCATTGATTCCATCGCCTACAAAGACAACCTTGCCTTTTCCATTGACTTTATGAAGGTATTTCTCCAGCCAAGTGACCTTATCTTCCGGAAGTAAATCGGCATGATACTCCTTAACTCCTAAATCTTCTGCAACTGCCTTTGCCACGGTATGATGATCCCCGGTCAGCATTACAGTAGTGATTCCTGCCTGATTTAAACTGGCTACTGCTTCCTTTGACCCTTCTTTCGCCCGATCCGAAATAAGGAGGTTCCCTGCATATTCACCATCGACAGCAATATAAACCTGAGTTCCCACTTCATTGGTGTTCAGCTCCGGAATAGGTATAGCGTTTTGAACCAAAAAATCCTTTTTACCGGCTAAGACCGCTTTTCCCTTAAAGGTCGCCCGAATCCCTTGACCGCTGATTTCTTCATAATTTGAGGTCAAAGCAGAGTCAATTTCTTTGCCCCAGCGATCCCGAATTGATTTGGCGATGGGATGACCGGAGTGAACTTCGGCAGCAGCCGCAATTTCCAGCAGCTGATCCTCTGTATATTGATTCATCGTCTCAATTTGATTAACTTCAAAAACGCCTTGAGTCAAGGTCCCCGTTTTATCGAAAATTACAGTTCGGACATCCGTCAGGGCTTCCAGATAATTTGCACCTTTTACTAAAATTCCGTGCCGTGATGCTCCACCGATTCCTCCGAAATACCCGAGGGGTACAGAGATAACCAAAGCACAAGGGCAAGAGATTACAAGAATTGTCATAGCCCGATAAAGCCATTCCCTAAAGTCTCCCCCCATAAAAAGCGGCGGAATCAAGGCAATCCCTAAGGCTGCTACCACAACGCCAGGGGTGTAATAGCGGGCAAAGGTGGTAATGAACTTTTCGGTTTTAGCCTTGCGCGCACCGGCATTTTCCACAAGATCGAGAATTTTTTGTACGGAGGAGTCTGCGAATTTCCTGGTTACTCGAACCCTTAAAACTCCGGAGGTATTGATCATCCCCGCCAGAACCGTATCCCCCACTTCAACGGTTCGTGGCACCGATTCACCGGTTAAGGCCGAAGTATCCACAAAGGATTTACCATGAACAATCTCACCATCTAACGGAACTTTTTCACCCGGGCGAATCAAAATCTGTTGACCAATACGAACTTCTTCCGGATCCACTTTTGTGACATCCAGTTGATTTACGAGATTCGCATAATCCGGGCGAATATTCAGCACCGCTTGAATAGAACGCCGTGAACGATTGACCGCGCGATCTTCGAAGTACTCTCCCACGGAATAAAAAAGCATAACCCCCACAGCTTCCGGAAGCTCATGAATTGCCAGGGCGCCAACGGTAGCCAGAGCCATGAAGAAATTCTCATCAAAAACAGAGCCACGCAGAATATTGCGGAAGGCCTTCTCTAATACTTCGCGTCCGACCAAGGCATAAGCAGGAAGATAAACAAGATATTCGAGTATTTCTAAGGATGTGCCGTGCCATTTTGAACCGAAGATCAAACCGATCACTAAAAGTACTCCGGCAATCCCGATTTTCAGCAGTTGCTTACGGGGTTCTTGTTTTTCCTGTTCTTCATCGTCCTCAGAATGCTTAGATATTCGCTGCCCCACTGAAACGAGTTTTACGCCCGGTTCGATCTTTTCCATAATCTCTTGAGCCTGATTGGCCATTGCAGGAGGTAGAAAAACGGTTTTCGCCGCATAGTTAATGGTTGTTTCCCCAATCCCTTCAGTTGCACTGAGTGCCCGCTCCATTTTCGCGGAGCAATTCGGGCAGAATTCTCCTTCAATCCGGTATTTTACTAGTTCCTCAGATTGATTACGCGCTATCTCCGACATATCTTATTCCTCCATACCTCTTTTCTTTATCTGTTCCATTTTAATTTTATGTTGTTCAATTCAACGTATGAGTACTTGTTCATATGTATTATAGCAATATCTATCTTTTTCTACAAGCTCAATTTTTTTAGATTAATATAAATGGAGCCTTACCACCGGTAAAGCCCCTTACCCAAACAGCTACTTCATTAAATCTTCTTTCCGTCGATGAAACTCTTCAGAATCAATCTCACCTCGGGCATAGCGCTCTCTGAGAATATCCATGGCATCATTACGAACTCTCAATGTATCAGTACGCTCATTACCCCTTTTAAAGAGCGACACACCAAACCAGATGATGAGCCCCCAAAAAAGAACTTGAACCGCCATCATCGCGAGGACCGAAAACCAACCTCCGCCACCCGACCAAGGTCCATAACCCCACATCATCATTATACTTCACCTCCATATCTTTTATCTTGACCTAATATAGTATTTCTACTTATTTTATCCATTATGTTTCCTCCTTAAAGTTGTCGTATCTCCTTCACGATTTGAATTATAGCTAAGATATTGTCAGAAAGAATGACATAGTTGTGAATTAGTTATGAAAAAAGCACCTAGTTAAATTTTAGGTGCTTTGGGTGCGATACTATCTTAGCCTCAGTCGTTGCTATTTATCTCATACGTATAACTTACACGGGCAACTTTGTTTACGGTATGAATAACACTACAATACTTTTCAAAGGAAAGCTCAACCGCACGTTTAATTTTGTCTTCCGGCAGGTCATCTCCCCAGAATTGATAAACCACTTGAATATCGGTAAATACCCGGGGATGCTCTTCGGCCCGCTGGCCCTCAGCCTTGATCTCGAATCTTTCATAGTTGACTCTCATTTTTTCC
>NZ_CEVWNY010000032.1:0-26612 GCF_982384815.1 Desulfitobacterium sp.
GGAATTTATAATAATAAATAACTTTATTTAGTATATTAGGCTGCTGCTTAAAAAAATTAATACCGACTGGATGAGATTTACGGGAGAAGGGCTCAGGCCCGCCGAAGAGGTTAAACTTTCAGGTGACTAAGTTGTCGAAGACCGTGAATTGACAGTACTCTGGAGAGACTCAATTAAGAGCGCCGAAGGGGCAATACAATGATGTGTTGTTAAATCTCTCAGGCAAAAGGACAGAGCTGTAATCGCAAAAGAGATTGCTAAAAGGATCGAGCACTCTCACCGCCGCTTACAGAATGTTCTGGAAACTGAGGGTCAATCCAATTGGATTGGCTCTTTTTATATAAAAACTACAACAAATAGTGCAGAGAGATTAAATTTAAGGAGGAGAAATTATGATGCAGGCCATACACAATTTTATTCTTTGGCTAAACGACTATCTCTGGGGCCCCCCAATGCTTGTTCTGCTTTTTGGTACGCACTTATTCCTTACTTTTCGTACCCGTCTTATTCAACGGTATATTATTAAAGGAATTAAGCTCTCTGTCACCAAGGATCCGGATGCAACCGGTGATGTAAGTCAATTCGGTGCTCTAACCACTGCCTTGGCCGCCACCATCGGAACCGGTAATATCGTTGGGGTCGCTACCGCCGTTGCCTTAGGAGGGCCCGGTGCCGTACTTTGGTGCTGGCTGACCGGGGTATTCGGTATCGCCACTAAGTATAGCGAGGCCTTACTGGCCGTAAAATACCGGGTTAAAACCGCCAATGGCACCATGCTGGGTGGTCCCATGTACGCCCTGGAAAGAGGTCTTGGCCAAAAATGGCTTGCCGTTCTTTTCTGTATCTTTACTTCTATCGCCGCCTTCGGCATCGGCAATATGACCCAGGCTAACTCCATTTCCGGTATGCTAAATACTCAATTCCATGTCAATCCAATTATTACAGGCTTAGTTTTAGCAGCCCTTACAGGCATTGTTATTATCGGCGGAGTAAGGTGGATCGCTCGGGTTTGTGAGAAGTTTGTTCCTTTTATGGCTATAGCCTATGTCATTGGCTGTATTGTTATCTTAGCCATGAATGCTCAATATGTAGTGCCGGCCATTGTCTTAATCTGCAAGTCGGCTTTTACTCCCACCGCCGCCGGCGGCGGATTCATCGGTGCCAGTATTATGATGGCTGCCCGTTACGGGATCGCCCGGGGATTATTCTCCAATGAGTCGGGTTTAGGATCTGCTCCCATCGTGGCTGCAGCCGCCCAAACCAGAAACCCCGTTCGCCAAGCTCTGGTTTCTGCCACCGGAACCTTCTGGGATACTGTGGTTGTCTGCTTAATGACCGGTCTTGTCGTTGTGAGCAGCATAATTAGCAACCCGACTGCTGCCGAAGGTTTAAAGGGTGGGGATTTAACCACCATGGCCTTTAATCAAATTCCTGTAGTGGGTCCCATTGTCCTAACCTTCGGTCTTCTGACCTTCGTATTTTCTACTATCCTTGGCTGGTCATACTACGGCGAAAGAGCTGTAGAATATCTCTTCGGTAAAATCGGTATCCTTCCCTATCGTCTCCTTTGGGTTATAGCTGTTTTCGCAGGTGCTAACTTTACTCTTCAATTCGTCTGGGATTTATCCGATGCTATGAACGCCATGATGGCTATCCCCAATCTTGTGGCGCTCTTACTTCTGAGCGGAGTTATTGTTTCTGAAACCAAGAAATACCTATGGGAAGATCGTTTGGATGAAGTCTCCGAAGACCCGATTCCGGTGATCGATAACAAATTTATCGGCGGTAACAATATCAAAGCGTAAAAAAACCTTATATTATTAAGTAACCTGATATTTTGATTTGTGTAAAAAAACGACCCCTAACGCCGGGTGTTAAGCACCGGACGAAGGGTCGTTTTTTTGCCTATTCCCTTTTGCTTTCAGATAATTCTTTAGGCCATGGAGTTAGGTAAAATCTCAATCCAATAATTATCCGGATCATTGATAAAGTAAATTCCCATGGCTTCATTTTCGTAGCAGATACATCCCATGTTTTTGTGGTGCCCATGAGCTGCTGCAAAATCATCCACCGTTAAAGCCAGATGGAATTCATTTTCCCCGAGATTATAGGGTTCAGTCCTATCTCTTAACCAAGTGAGTTCCAGTGTATGAGGGCTTACTCCATCACCTAAGTAGACCAGAATAAATTCTCCGCTCTCCGGTGCAATTCTTCTTACCTCTTGAAGGCCTAAAGCTTCTTTGTAGAAATTGAGGCTTTTTTCCAGATCGCGGACATTGAAGTTATTGTGGTTAAATTTGAACTTCATTCAATCACTCCCTTTGCATAATTATTCTTCTTCACCTAGAGTTGCATACCTACCCAAATTATAGTAATTTCTTTACATGAATACAAATATTATTGGAGGGCTTATCCGCCAATAACCCGAATTAAAGATATGTACCATTAAATAAAAATGCCGAGTCATCCCATCAGATGCTGAATAGGCAAAATACCTAAGGGAATATTTAGATGAGGTGATCTACTGAAAGATTCAACACAAGAGCTCGGTCTTACCATCGAATATATCCGTCACAGTGGCTTCAAGGTTAAAACGAACGATTCTCTGCTGATCTTTGACTATTACCAAGGGGCGGTCCAGCTGGACCCTGAGAAAAAGATCTATATCTTTTCCTCCCATGCCCACGCAGATCACTTTAACCCGGAAATTTTCCAATGGCAAAAGGATTACCCCCATATCCACTATATTTTAAGTTCGGATATTAAGGGTAATTTCCAACTTCCGCGAGATGCAAAGAATATATCCTTCTTGGCCCCTTATGAAGAAATCCGGCTTGACGATCTCAAAATTAAGGCTTTTGGTTCCACTGATGTAGGGATCTCTTTTCTCCTAGAGCTAGCGACTCCGGATGGGCTCCGCCTTTTCCACGCCGGGGACCTTAATTGGTGGCATTGGTGGGGCGAACCCCAGGAAGATATCAAACTAGCCGAAAAGATCTTCAAAGAAGAAATTGCGAAAATAAAAGGAGAAAGCATCGACATTGCCTTCTTCCCGGTGGATCCACGTTTAGAACATTACTATGCCATTGGCGCCGAATACTTTATTCAAGAAATCAAACCGCAGATTCTGGTTCCCATGCATTTTTGGGATAAGTACAATACAACAAAAAATTTCGCAGAAAAAATGGCCGGTTCTTCCACCCGTATTTTAGACATAACACAAGCGAACCAGTGTTTTTCGTTATAATGATACTGTTACCGGCCTGTTTCATTGGCCTGGGCAGAGGCCTTAATTGCCCTGATCTGCCGTGTGATTACTTACCGGACTAGCTAAAGAAAACTCGCATAAATACTCCATGGGCTCCAATGATACAATTCCTATAGATTCAATAGTCAGTTCAATGGGGTGGAAAACCTTTAGAATTTCTTCCACTACCTTAGGTATTTCCTCAATCGGTGTTTCCAAGGAAAGGGTACAATGGGGATGCCAAGCCTCGGGCTTGTAGTATTCCCAACTTTGCTCTTCCCAGTCCCTAAACAGCCCATGCAGCTTGCGGTGTAACAGAAAGAGTTCATCGGTTAAATTGGGGGTCAAAAAGATAGCCCCCTTATTATAGGGAAAGATCCCTATTTGGAGAAATTTTAAGTGAAAAGCATGGACCTCCTGAGCAAGTTTACTTAACTTTTCCCCGGCCCTGACCTGATCAAGATCATCGTATATTGCTAGAGTAATATGGGGTCTCCCATTATAACAGGACATGCATTTCCCACAATCTAAATCAGCCAGCTCATTCCAAATGTCCCGTACTTTGGCTTCTGCCTGATTATTAAAATACAGATTTACAGCGTACTTCATCCCATACCTCCAACAAAGCATTTTGTTTTATCCCTCATACCCGGCTTACCCTAACCCGAAGGAGTATTCATCCTATTCCTTTAGCACTGAAAGAGTCCCGCTCAATGATATTTCCGACAAATTCCTTCGCGGCGTACGATAAAGGAACATTACTTAAAAGACAAATGCCGATGCTCCTTTTAGGAATTTGTTCCTCCAGGATTATCTCGTATAAATCTCCTCTCTCTAAATAATCCTTGGAAAATTCTTTGGTCACACAGGAAATACCCAGGTTTATTTTTGTAAATTCCAAGACTAGATCATGGGAGCCAAGTTCAAACACAGGTGAAATAGGATAACCCTTCTTTTTCAGGAAATTCTCTACATACATTCGTGAATTCGAATTTCTCTCCAGGAAAATTAACGGCAGTTCCATTAGATACTCTAAGCTAATGGGACTTTCCGTTATTTTTTTATACTTTTCTCCACAGACAAAAATATCCTGAATCTCCTTACAGGGTATAACCTTAAGCTGTTCGTCATGGATAGGCAAATTGCATAGCCCCACATCGGCCTTTCCGGATTTGATGAAATTACATATCTCGATTGTCGTTCCATTTAGTATTTTTAATTTTATTTCCGGGTAACGTGTATGAAATTCCTCCAAATAAGGTAATAAAAAATAGCGGGAAATTGTATCTCCAACCCCAATGCGCAATTGCCCAGTCTTCAAGGTTTTAAACTCCAATATCTTGTCCTCTGCGGCATTTATTATCCCCAAGGCTGAGTTTATATGCTCATTTAATAGATTCCCTTCTTGGGTCAGGATTACCCCCTTGGAGGTCCTATAGAAAAGCTGTACTTCTAATTCTTTCTCAAGCTTCGAAATAGCCTGACTGACTGCTGATTGTGTCAGATATAGTTCTTCTGCGGCTTTAGAGATGTTTTTATTATGGCTGACCACGTTAAAGATACGATATAAGTCCAATTTGCCAATCATATAACTCCTCCTTATACCAGATATTATTAACATTAACTTTACTAATAGTAGCACAAAATGTATAGTAGAATATGGACTGGAAATTTGTACAAAATCTTAATATAATTGCTTTTTAAAGGGAGAGATTATATTGGAAAGAGTAGTTGGAACGGTTGTACGCGGACTCCGCGGACCCATTATCAACCTGGGGGACAATATCGAGCAAATCGTCGTAGATACTGTATTAAATGCAGCAAAAGTTGAGGGTTTTGCCATCGAGGACCGTGATATTGTCACTGTAACAGAATCGGTTGTAGCACGCGCCCAAGGAAACTATGCAACAATTGATGCTATCGCAACTGATGTCAAAGCTAAATTCGGTGAAGAAACAGTGGGAATCATTTTTCCTATTCTCAGCCGTAACCGATTTGCTATCTGCTTAAGAGGTATTGCCCAAGGTATAAAGAATGTTGTCTTGATGCTAAGCTACCCATCGGATGAAGTAGGTAACCACCTTGTGGACATTGATGCCATCGATGCTCAAGGTATCAATCCCTGGACCGATGTCTTAACGGAAAGTGAGTTCCGCCGGCATTTTGGTTATATTAAACACCCCTTCACAGGTGTTGATTATATCGAGTACTACAAAGAATTAATCGAAGCCGAAGGGGCTGCTTGTAAAGTTATTTTCTCCAATAATCCCAAAACGATTTTAGATTATACAAAGCATGTTTTAACTTGTGATATTCACTCCCGTTTTCGTACCAAACGCATTCTAAAAAACAACGGTGCTGTGAAGGTCCTCGGCCTGGATGATATTCTCACTGAATCTATTAATGGAAGCGGTTTTAACGAATCTTATGGTTTGCTTGGCTCCAATAAAGCTACCGAAGATAGCGTAAAATTATTTCCAGCTAATTGCCAGCCGATCGTTGAGGGAATTCAAGCAAAGATCAAAGAATTAACCGGCAAAACTATCGAAGTTATGGTTTATGGCGATGGTGCCTTTAAAGATCCCGTAGGTAAGATTTGGGAACTGGCAGACCCGGTTGTATCGCCCGCCTACACCGAGGGGCTCAACGGTACGCCAAACGAAGTAAAATTAAAATACTTGGCCGACAATAATTTCTGCCACCTTAGCGGTGAAGAACAAAAGCAAGCCATTTCAGATTATATCCAAAATAAATGCGAAGACCTGGTGGGTGCCATGGAAGCCCAAGGAACTACCCCCCGCAGGCTTACAGACCTCATCGGCTCCTTATCGGATTTAACTTCCGGTAGTGGTGATAAGGGCACACCAATCATCTATATTAAAGGTTATTTTGATAATTATACTAAATAGATTATAAATACAAAAGGATGTCTCTAACCGAGGCATCCTTTTATATTTAGACGAAGCCGTGCCTTTACTTATGATAAGGCTCACCCTTACCGATCTTCATGGCACGGTAGATTTGCTCCAGAAGAATCAGCCGCATCAGGGGATGGGGAAAGGTGAGTTGGGAAAAGGACCAGCGGAGATCTGCCCTTTGTCTTACCCCCTCCGCTACCCCTAAGGAACCGCCAATAATAAAGGTAATGTTGCTCTGACCATTCAAAGCCAGTCCCTCAAGATAAACGGCAAGACCAGGAGAAGAAAATTCCTTGCCCTTAAGATCCAGCAGAACTACCTGCTCCTGAGGAGCGATCCCTTTGAGAATTCGTTCCCCTTCTTTGGCTTTGACCCGCTCTTCATCAGCGGGGGAAAGACGCTCCGGACAGGGTTCATCAGCTATTTCAACAATCTCTAAGCGAATATAGGTGCTTAACCGTTTAGAATATTCCTTAATCCCCTCGGAGAGGAACTTTTCGCGGATCTTGCCCACGGCTATAATTTTGATTTGCAGCATAAGCTCACTCTCCCTTGATATTATTTTCTTCAGAGCAACTAATAAGAAGGGAGGATAATGCACATTTTATCCCCCCTAATTAGTCAAGGCCATATTATTTTAACCTGCCCATACGTAATTATTTACTGCCTTAGTTCAACCAGCTTGACCTGAACATCCGTATTCTTACCATTGCGATAATAGGTTACAGTGACTGTATCTCCCGGTTTAAACTTAAACAATTCATGGGTCAACTCTAGAGAACTCTTTACGGTAACCCCATTGATCTTCACGATTACATCCCCCGGCTGGATTCCGGCTTGAGCCGCGGGACCCTTGGCATCCACATCGGAGACATAAGCACCTGCCGGCCAACCCTTTTGAGCCGCCCATTCGGGAGAATAACGAGTATCGATAGAAACTAAAAGTCCTGGATGACTGACATAGCCTTTTTCGATAAGCTGTTCAATGACAGGAACAGCATCGGTGATGGGAATCGCAAAACCCATCCCTTCAAAGCCCGGCTCCGCATTTTTAGCGGAATTAATACCAATGACCTGACCTTGATAATTAACAAGCGGCCCGCCGCTGTTCCCCGGATTAATCGCCGCATCGGTCTGAATCAAGTTAAAACTGGATTCTCCTTCAATCAAAAGGATCCGATTCTTTGCCGATACCACTCCCTGTGTTACCGAGCGGGCAAATTCCTCTCCCCCGGGATTGCCGATGGCTACCACGGGTTCGCCTACTTGAACTTGTTCTGAATTACCTAGCTGAGCGGCGGTTAAGTCCTCTGCATTAATTTTAATTACCGCTAGGTCGGTACGACGATCTTGACCGACCAAGGTAGCTTCCATATTTCTCCCATCAGCTAAACTAACTATTAAACGGGAGGCATTAGCTATTACGTGGTAATTGGTAACGATATAGCCGTATTTAGCATCAATAATAAACCCGGAACCGGTTCCCGCCTCGGACATGCCGGAAGAACCAAAGAAATTTCCCCTAGGCTGAAAATTGGCAATTCCTACAACTGCCGGGCCTACCGTCTTGGCGACCTCCACCGTAGGAAAACCTGTTGGATTAGTAATATTTACGGGCGGTGTAGAGGAGTTTTGCCCCAATGTAACTTGATTAACCGTTGCCGGATTCTGATTGCCGTAAAAAGAGGGGACCAAAGCTACTGAGATCAGCCCGCCAATAATTGCACTGATTAAGGCTAAGGCGATCATAGGGAATAATCGTGGTCCCCGCCTCCTTGATGAATTATCTGAATAATCGTTTTGGTTATAATAGCTCACTGCCATTACCTCCTCATTGCCTTAGTATTCTTCTAAAACAATTAGTTCATGCGGCGTATATCTCGGTGCTACCCGCAATCGTAAATCCGGATTTTCCTTTGCTATCCGCGATCCCTTAAGAATTCGCATTATTGTGGTTAAGGCCAGCTCCGGTGTGTTATTTTCATCGCTTAAATGAGCCAGGACTATCCGCTTGGTATTGCCTTCAATCCATTGCAGCAGACCTTCCCCTAACTGACTATTCTCCAAATGGCCGAAATTACCGCTGATCCGTTTCTTAAGATACCAAGGATAGCCCCCTTGCCATAACATCTCTTGGTCATGATTGGCCTCAACTACTAAGGCATCGCATCCTTTTAAGGCCCGATGCATTTCTTCGGTGATATTTCCGGTGTCTGTAGCAATGCCAATAGCTTTGTTACATTGGGAAGGTTCCTCCGCCACGATACGAACGCCAAAGCTCTCTTTGCTGTCATGAGAGGTTGGAAAAACCTGCACCTTTAATCCGGCACAAGTAAAGGATTCCTTGACAACAATTCTTTGCTCGTCTTTTAACTTACCAATAGTGGGGTTTAGCTCCTCCCAGATTCTTGCTGAAGCATATATGGGAATCTTTAGCTTCCGGGCAACAGCTCCGACTCCTTTTATATGATCAGTGTGTTCATGGGTTATAAAGATACCTTCAATTTCAGCGGGAGCGACATTAAGCATTGCTAAATTATGTAGGGTTGCTTTTAGGCTTATACCGCAATCCACAAGAATATTCCTCTTCTCATGCCCTACCACAATAGCGTTGCCGGAACTCCCACTTGCCAGTGTCGCTAAATGCACACTTCTTCCCCTCTTCTCTTTAACACAAGAGTATTATATCAAATCCTTCACTCGATACAAAATACCGGAAAGAAAAAACTGAGGCTTATTTAGCCTCAGAGGTCGAATTGGATGAATCCACGCTGCCGGTTTTCTCGAAGTTCTGTATGATTAAATCCTGAGCCATTTTAATATTACTTTCTAATTGCAGCTTTGCTTCCGAAGGAAGATTTTCAATCTTAAGAGCTTTTTCCCATTGAGCAATAGCTCCGGCGTAATCCGCTTTAGCATACATCAGGAAAAAACCGTAGTTAAGAAGACCGTTAAGGAAGTCCGGCTCTTCCGCTAAAGCCTCTTGAAAAGTTTGTTCAGCCAGGTCATCCTGGCCTCCATAAAAGGCTGCAGTTGCCATATCAACCAAGATATTGATATTTCGTTGGGACTTTAAAACTTCCTGATATTGTGCTACCGCCTGCTGAAAAATTGCCGCCGCCTCTCCGGGCTTATCTCCTCTCAAGGTTTGAGCTGCCCAATCATAATAGGTATTAGCAAGGTTTAAACGGGTCTGAGAATCCTGGGGATTAGTCTCCAGAACTTTGTTTAAGCTGTCAATACGGCCCTGATAGGTCCCCGCCGCAGAGACACTGCCTTGATTGCCAAAGAAGGCGTAAAAGGACGATCCCACCAAGCTAATAATCAGTAAGGCGACAATAATATATACGGTTAACTTTTGAGTTTTTTTTCGCACCGCCCGCCCTCCTAAATCTTTGATAACTCTTCCATTTTAACACTTAACCAATAGTTAGTCCACAAGGCTTAGGTTTGCTTTTTACTAACCCACCAACCACTTACGCAGCTGACAGCGGGTTTCATAATAGGGTGTACTTTCCCCATAATCCGAGGGTTTGCCGCCTATAAGCTGATTGACTCCGAAGCCGTCTACAGTACCCCCCTCAGGGATCACCACCGTCTGCGGGTGAATATCCTCCGAAACGGATACCCAGGCCAAAAGTTGCCCTTGCTCCGTCTCTACGATTGCCTGATCACCGGTAAATAGGTAATACCTCTCCGCCAATCGGGGATGGATATAAAGATGGAAGCCTTCATCTTCCTGGAATTGAGAGTGAAGAGCCTGCCGGGGATGAGGGGTGATTAGATACCATGGGTAATCTGAATGACTAAGATCCTTCATAAATTCCTGATTAATTCTAAGGTCCTTATTCTTAGCCCCCTTGAGCAGGGGATCTGCTACAGTATCCCCGTACTCATTCAAGGCAATCTCAGAAGCAAGTTCGATCTTGCCGCTGGGAGTTTTGAATTTTAAATCACTCCAAGCAACCTCAGGAATGTAAGGTGCCCGAATCGGTCCTTGGCGTAGCAGTTCAAGGGTAATGCCATGTTGCTTTAGCGGCTTAAGTAGATACTCCAGCCATTCTTCCGGCGAATAAGGAAAATCCGCTGCCAAGCCCATCTTCTTCGCCAGTTCGGTAAAAATCACCGCTTCCGGCTTCGCTTCCCCTTGGGGTTCTATAACCTTTTGGGTAAGTTGTAGAATCGGACTCCAAGAGGTAGCGATTAAATCCTCATCCTCCAAAGCCGTGGTTACGGGCAAAACTAAGTCGGAATGGCGAGCCGTCTCGGTCAGGGTGGTATCGAGGGTTACTTTAAACGGAATCTCCTGCCAAACCTCCCGCCAAAGCAAGGAATCCGGCTGTTGGACTAAGGGGTTGGAGCGAGTCACTACCGCTAGCCGTATCGGTGGGTCGGCTTTGGGGATTTCCTGTGCCAATAACGGATGAGGAAAGGTTCGCGACCGATATCTACTTGAGTCTAAAGTAACTTTATTAAAGTGGCCGCGGTGGTATTGATGGGCATATTGGATTCCCGTCCCGGGCTTACCAATGTTGCCTGTGAGAGCTAAAAGAGCATCGATGGCGCGTAGGGTATTCCCGCCACCACTGTACCGTTGTAAACCATAGCCGGGAAGGATCATTACCGGGCCGGTGCGGCTGATCATTTGGGCTAATTCCTTTTGTTTCTCTACCGTTACTCCCGTCAGCCGGGCTGCTTTTTCCGGATCATATTCTTTTGCCCTTAGGGCGAATTCTTCGAAGCCCTGGACATGCCGGCGGACAAACTCCCAGTTGAGCCATCCTTCCCGCAGGATGATATGAGCGATTCCCATGGCCAGAACCCCATCACTGCCGGGATTGACTTGAATATATTCCTGGGCAAAGTCCGCACTTTTTACGCGGACCGGGTTAATGACCACGATGGTGGCACCGGCTTTTTTGGCCTCAAGCAAAAATGGTACCATATGCAGATTAGTAACTGCCGGGTCCCGCCCCCAAAGGATGATGAGCCTAGCCTTCTCTACTTGGTCCCAAGCACCGGCATAGACGCCACCAAAATCTATTTCCTGGGCCCGATAACCTGCCCCCCAGCACATACTGCCCCTTGGTTCGGTGACACCGCCCAAGGCCTGGAAAAAACGGCGGTCCAACTCTCTTAAGGCACCACCATGGCCATAATCATAATGATGGAGAATACCCCAGGAGCCCACGTCTTTCAGGGTCTTATTGATCCTTTCAGTTAGTAGGTCGGAAGCCTCTTCCCAAGAGATCCGGCGAAATCCTCCTTCCTCCCTGAGCAGTGGAAAACGAAGCCTTTCAGGTGAGAAAACCCGCCTGCCGATAGCCTGGCCTTTGGAACAAATAAAGCCTTTGGTCAAAGGATGCTCTTTATCTCCGTGGATCTTCAAACCCTTTTCCGGGCTATATTCAACCACAAAGCCGCAGCTGTCCGGACAATTCAGTGGGCAAGCCGAACGCAGAACAGTCATAATCTTCCTCCTTTAATATTCAGCTAAAGATCCTTCGCACATGCTCAGGATGACAAGGCACCTGAGCGCAGCGAAGTATCTTAACCCAAGGCAAGAGGACGTTCCCTAACACTCCTTGATCTTCATATATAGGGCTACCTCAAGGCGTTTTTTCTGGAACTCACAACCTAATTCATAAACCTCATTGAGTTGACCGGTAAAAGCATGATTGGCCGAGTGGCAGCCCCCACTGCAGGAAAAGCGCGCCCAGCAGTCACGACAGGTAGGTTTATTATAAATATGAGCTTGTCGAAAATTGCCTATGATTTCAGAGTCTAGGCTGGGTTTTTCATCCCAAAGAGAGCCCATTTTAAACTCCTCTTGGCCAACGAATTGGTGACAGGGATAAAGATCCCCCTCCGGTGAAATAGCAACATATTCATGTCCCGCTCCGCAGCCGGAAAGTCGTTTGGGTAAGCAGGGACCTTGATCCAAAGCTACGTTAAAATGAAAAAAGCTAAAATCTTCACCTTTGCCCCGACGAGCTAATAATTCTTCACCAAGACGGTCATAGGTCTTGAGGATCGCCGGCAGATCTCCCTCCTGGAAGGCATAAGGATCGCCGGGCTGTGCCACCACCGGCTCCAAAGAGATCTGTTTCATACCCAGATCGAGGAGATGAGTCACATCCTTATCAAAGTCCAAATTGTAATGGGTATAGGTTCCCCGAGCATAATAATAAGTTCCTACGGCGTAAGGGGAGCTTTGGGGCCGTTTCCTGGCAAACTGCTGCAGACGTGGTGCCACTTGAGCATAGCTTCCCTGGCCATTGGCATAGGGGCGCATCCGGTCATGGACTTCCGGACGACCATCGATGCTTAGGACTACACTAATATCCTCTTGCTCCAAGAACCTTTGGCTTTCTTCTGTTAAAAGTACGGCATTAGTAGTTAAGGTAAACTTAATGGTTTTTCCTTTGGCTTTGGCGGCCTCTTTACCATACTGAACCAGTTCTTTTACCACATGGTAATTCAAAAGTGGTTCTCCGCCGAAAAAGTCCACTTCACAATGTTTGCGATGAGCTGAAGCCTCTAATACAAAATCAATAGCTTTTTTACCGGTTGCTAAATCCATGAGGCCCCGATGGCCGCCGAAAGCACCGGTGCCGGCAAAGCAATAATTACAACGCAGATTACAGTCATGAGCTACATGGAGACAGATGGCTTTGACGATGGGCTTAGCCGGGTAGGCCGGACCTTTTTCCTCAGCTTCCTTAGAGAATAAAACCCCTTCCTTTTGCAGCTCTTCCATTTCGGCTAGTATTTCCGCAGCTTCCTCCGGAGAAATAATAATTCCTTCAGCATGGATTCTGGAGACTACATCGGCAGGCAGATTTTGACCTTCTTCCTGCAATCTTTCCAAAAACTTCACGATTGAAAAAGTCATCTCATCCAAAACATGGAGAGAGCCTGAATTAACATCATAAGCAATATTAAGATCCCCTTGGCGGTAAGTATGGACATTCTTTTTAAGATCGTATCCCTCAAGAAACATTTAGTGTTTTCCCTCTTTCTTTCTAGATCAAAACCAAATAATTTCGGCTAAATGCTAAAGCAAACCCTTAAAAATAAGTGATTATAGTAAGTTCAAGTCGTTGAAAATAGAAACAGAACCCGCCTGAATCAGGTGGGTTCTCGAAGCCTATGTCCTATCTTCACTTCACATTACTTAACGCAAACTTGGTTTCCTACAGTGCAGGATGTTTTGCAGGCCGATTGACAGGAAGTTTGACACTCTCCACAACCACCTGTTTTTAAGGTTTCACTTAAATTTGCTTTAACAACGGTTTGAATATGTTTTGCCATCTTTATAGCCTCCTTCCAACACATCAGAATTCGTCACTCATTATATCATGAGGACAAGTACGAGCGCAAAACGATTTTTGCCTACTTGCTGCTCCCTTGTTTTGGCTGACTAAACAAATATAGGACCTCATCTTTATTCGAGTACCCGGTAATATCGGCATCAACCGAGGGAACTTGGGCTTTACTAATCATCGCATACCAAATACGGGAATTTTCAGATTCTACGATTTGGGCTTTGGAAACCTCGCCCCAGGTGGTCTTTACTTCAATCCTACTTATTTTCGGATTTTCCACAACTCCATAGTATAGATAGACTTTCGTAGCCTTATCTCCTAAATCTGAATAACGCCAAGACAAGCCTTCGGGTTTCGTGACTAATGTCCCAACCTCAGTACCAAGCCACTTCCAACCAAAGGCATCTTTTTTGAATAAACCGGCTCCAAGCTCATCGTTATTGATATAAAAAACTACATTTGCTTCTTTTTGAATCTCTTGGTAATGGATTACCTCCCAATCGCCTGGAACTACCTTTTTTGCCTGTTGAACAGCCTCTTCAAGGGAGCCGCAACCACTGAGTAAAACTGTCAGTATCATTACGACAAATACCAGCACTTTGTTCAGTTTCACAGGATTTCCTCCAGTATCATGTAATTAAGGACTAAATCAAAAAATAAGCAAATTGTAGCCAGGGGCAATTAATAATATAGCTTATTTCATGACTATTGACAATATGCTATATGAAAGTCCGGATGTATAATAAAGAAAACCCGGCATCGCCGAGCTTTAGTGAAGGCGAGGCCGCTGGTTGCCCTGATATGCGCCCGCAGACTTATACTTTCTGATAAGCCAAGATAACCTCTGCCATAGACAGAGGTCTTCATAACATAATATGGTGCCTCAGGACGGAATCGAACCGCCGACACGAGGATTTTCAGTCCTCTGCTCTACCGACTGAGCTACCGAGGCGTAATCGATGATCGAATTTGGTGACCCATACGGGATTCGAACCCGTGTTACCGCCGTGAAAGGGCGGTGTCTTAGGCCGCTTGACCAATGGGCCACAATGGTGAGCCATCCGCGACTCGAACGCGGGACACCCTGATTAAAAGTCAGGTGCTCTACCGACTGAGCTAATGGCTCAAAAACTCACTCACGAATACGAATTCTACAGGAATTTTGTTGGCTTGTCAATATTGTTTTTCAAAATTTTCTTCAAAACTTAAGGACCATGTCCCTAGGCTGTCAGATGCTGGCGATCAAGATTAACAAACTTGGTAAATTCTTTGAGATAACCTAGTTCTACCGAACCTACCGGGCCATTCCGATGCTTGGCAATGATAATCTCGGCAATTCCCTTTTTGTCCGAGTCCGGATTATAATACTCATCCCGATAAATAAAGGAAATAACGTCAGCATCCGCTTCAATGGCACCGGATTCCAATAAGTCGGACATAATGGGGCGTTTATCTTGGCGTTGTTCCACACCACGATTAAGCTGGGATAGTGCTATGACCGGTACATTCAATTCACGAGCGATTCCCTTTAGGCCCCGGGAAATCTGAGCCACTTCCTGCTGGCGACTTTCGGCCCGCCTGCCTAAGGTCATTAACTGCAGATAATCGATGACAATCAGTCCTAAACCATGTTCTAACTTTAAACGTCTGGCCTTGGACCGTAACTCGGCCAGAGAGATTCCTACCGTATCATCGATAAATATTGAAGCCTCGGAAAGGGGACCCACTGCCCGGGTAAGCTTGGGCCAGTCCGTATCTAATAAATCCCCCGTGCGGACCCGCTGTTGGTCTACCATAGCCTCAGAGCAGAGCATACGCTGTACTAGCTGTTCTTTGGACATTTCCAAGCTAAATAGGGCAACCGGTACCTTAGCCCTTACGGCTGCATTTTGGGCCATATTCAAAACAAAAGCGGTTTTACCCATAGAAGGACGCGCGGCAATAATTACCAAATCGGAAGGCTGCCAACCGGAGGTCATGCGGTCTAGTTCAGTAAAAAAAGTAGGGACACCGGTTAAACTTCCTTTATTGGCATAGAGTATCTCAAGCTTTTCAAAGGTATGCAACAAAATATTGCGGATAGATTCGAAACCATCTTTCACCTTCCGCTGAGAGAGGTCCATGATCATCTTCTCTGCCTCTTCCAAGAGTGCGGTAGCTTCTTCTCCGGGTTCATAACCTTTTTCCGCAATTTGACCGGCAGAACGAATGAGCTGTCTCAGTAACGATTTTTCGGCAACGATCCTTGCATAGTACTCACAATTGACGGCTGAAGGAACAGAACGTGCTATTTGAGACACGGTAGCGATGCCGCCAATCTGCTCAAGCCGCCCATTTTGACGCAAGCTTTCGGCGACTGTAACAAGGTCGATGGGATCTCCTCGTTCAAAAAGATCCCGAATAGCTAAAAATATCTGCCGGTGATTATCCCGATAAAAATCATCAGGCTGTAAAACTTCAAAAACGGAACTTCCTACTTCCGGTTCAAGCATTAGGGCGCCTAAAACCGATTGTTCCGCCTCTAAATTATGGGGAGGAACCTTGGTCAGTTCCATTTCTTTCTCCTCCTAAAACCGTGCTGCGGACTGCTAATGGGGCTATCAAAGGGTTGGGGACTTGTATAAAGCATATTCTAGGGCTTCCTGGATGGTTTCGACAGTGATCACTTCGATGCCCTGAAGGCGATCGGGTACATCCGGCTTATTTTCTTTGGGGATAAGGACGGTTTTTACACCGGCTTGCTTGGCGCCAAAAATCTTCTCGGGAATTCCACCAACAGGACGTACTCTGCCTTGGATGGATATTTCACCGGTAACGGCAAGGTTTTGACGGAGGGGGACCTTCTTCAGAGCACTATAGATGGCCAAGGTAGTAGCACATCCTGCGGATGGACCATCGATATTGCCCCCACCTACCACGTTAACATGAACATCGTAATCTTTAAGATCTTGACCGGTCAAAGTCCGAATCACTGCTGTAGCATTGAATACCGCATCACGAGCCATACTGCCGGCTGTTTCATTGAAGCGAACAGCCCCTTTCCCTTCTTTAAGGGGAAAAATTATGGCCTCTAACTCAATAACCGAACCGACAAAGCCCGAGACTCCCAGGCCAAGGATTTTCCCTACTTCACCTTCTTCCTCTGCTTTATGGGAAATAAAAGGGGTAAGCCGCGCTGAACGAAATACTTCGTAGACCTCCTCCGCTCTGACAAGCACTTCCTTTTGGTTAGGGCGGCGGTATCGGGCCAGGCCATAAGCATCTGTCAAAATATTATTGGCTTTGCGCCCTTCAAACACATAATCGCTAATGATCTCCGGGACATTTTTCTCTAAGGTTGCCCCTAGTTTCTGGGCGGCTTGAACGACAATGTGCTGAATATCCCTAGGCTCTAAGGGATTAAAATAAACTTCGGCACAACGTGACCGTAATGCCGGGTTAATTTCTCGGGGATCCCGGGTAGTTGCCCCAATTAACACAAAGTCGGCAGGGGCTCCTTCCTCAAAGAGCTTTTTGATATAGAGGGGGACCTGGGGATCATGGGGGTCATAATAAGCAGAGTCAAAAAATACCCGTTTATCCTCCAGTACTTTAAGAAGCTTGTTCAAGAGAAGGGGGTCCATCTCACCAATTTCATCAATGAAGAGTATTCCCCCATGGGCATCACTAACTAACCCTAACTTCGGTTCGGGGATGCCCGTATCTGCCAAATCCCGCTTTGCCCCCTGGTAAATAGGGTCATGGACGGAGCCCAATAAAGGATTAGTTACATCCCGTGGGTCCCAACGCAAAGTTGTACCGTCGACTTCCACAAAGGGCGCATTGGGGTCAAAGGGCGAATTGGCATTATTTTTTACTGTTGCTAATGCCACTCGGGCTGCGGAAGTTTTCCCGACTCCGGGAGGGCCGTAAATAATCATATGCTGGGGATAAGGTGTAGCCAACTTCGCCAAAAGAAATTGCATGGGGTTTTCCTGGCCAATAATTTCTTGTACGCTCAGAGGTCGTAAAACCATCGAGACCGAATTAGCTAATTTAACCTGATTCAGCTTCTCGATATGAGCTAATTTCTTTAAGGTCTGAGCGTTATCCGGACCGGCATTCTCTTTAAGCAGTTGGTTTTTTATTTCCTTGACATAATCCTCATGCCGCTCCTGCATTTTATCTGCTACTGCTTTATCCAAGCGCTCTTCAACAGCCCTACGGGCAATCATGTTTGCTAAATGGTCTTCGATCTCCATAAGCAATTGAGGAATCTCTTCAAGACCGGGAAGTGGACGCTCGGTAGGATCATCCAAAATCAGTTTGAGAAGACCTGCTGTTCGCTCCTGAATATTTTCCGATTGAATAAGATGAATAGCTTCAAGGCGGGTTGCTTTTAGAACTAACTTATCACTTCCATAGAAATTGGCAAGAAGAGTGTAAAGAGCATCTACTTCATGGTGCAGCTTCTCGTTTAAGTTCTTATCCTCCCTTTCCTCTGTGGGTAAGCTCTTTTGTCCCTCATCTTCTATCATCCGGAAATTATCTCTTTGTTCCTTCTTTTGACTAGAATTATTAGTTAAAAATCGCGCTAGCCATTTCTTAAATAACCCTTTCATAAGGGACCCCTTTCACGGTTGCCTGATTATAATGCTTTAACGTGTACTTGGAACTGTGCTGCGACTTCCGGATGCAGTTTTGCATTTACACTAAAGGATCCCAAAGCCTTAATGGGCTCTTTAATTTCCAGCTTGCGCCGATCTACTTCAATACCATATTTAGTATTTAATGCCTCGGCAATTTCCTTATTGGTTACGGAGCCGAAAAGTCGTCCCCCTTCTCCGCTCTTGGTTAATATTTCTATAGTTAAAGAATTAAGTTTTTTTGCTAACTCTAGAGCATCTTGCTTCTCTTTTTCCTTCTTCTTTGCTTCTACTGCTTTTTTGGAAGCTAAATCGTTTAGATTACCGGCAGTAGCCTCGACTGCTAAACTTTTAGGGAAGAGAAAGTTCCGTGCATAACCGTCTGAGACTTCTATCACTTGGCCTTTCTTACCCAGTGACTTAACGTCTGCTTTTAAAATTACTTTCATTGCAAAGACCTCCATTCTGCAATCCGATACAAACAATTGGGTTTATTCTTTTTTCTTAGGAATTGGTCTATGGCGAAAATCCAATACCAGATCCAGTAACCCCATGATAATTAGAACCAGAGCCGTAATTTGGATATAGAGAAAACTTGAAAAGATTAGTATAAACTTAAAAAAGCCGGAAACCCAAGGTTTTTTTAAGAAGGAAATAAAGTTGGCACTTCCCAGTAATAAAGCGACGACTCCATAAACTAACATAAGATTAAGACCGAAAGTTTTTATAGCCGTCCCCTGGAATTGATCCCCGAGCAAATAGCTGGCAATAGCCAGATTCATTCCCCAGACTGCATACCAGGGCAATCTCCATTCGGTAAAGGGCCGATATTCACGACCGGGGATAGGAAACCAACGCACAAAGAAATAATATACTGCCCCCCATTTTGCTAAGGCAGTAATTGCTACTATACCCGGAGTCAACATAAAAATAGTATCAATAATCTGTTGGAATAAATTCTGAAGTTCCAGCTCCGTTATTCCCTGGCTTTTTAAGGTATCCAACATACCGGCCTGACGATATTGTTCCATCATGGTTTGCACAAAGCCTTGGATACTTGCTTGGGGAATACCTTGGAAGAGCATAACAATAGTGGGGATTGTACCAAGTATTCCGGCAACCACAAGGCTCCAGAAAACAAGAGCCCGATGAGAGATATTGGACCTCATTCCCCATACCGTGACCAACCCGGCCCAAGGAACAAAGCTGAAATAACCGATAGAGGAAATGCCGTTAACAAATAGGGCAAAGATATAGCCAAAGATCATGAAAATCGCCGCAAAACGCAATCCCTGTTCCTTGTCTCTATACCCAACCCAAAATATGGCCAAGAGCATAACAATATCCAACATCCAACCCCAAGCTTGTTTGGATACTCCCAGCCAAGGACCGGCCACTAAAACAAGAACTGCCAGCATATTACTGGTTTTATGGTCACTGATGTACATTATGATACTCCATTCTATTGGTTCAATCTTCAGGGGCCAAATAACTCAACAATAAGCTAAAATCCCCCCATTGAGTTTCTAATTTCTGATGGTCGTTCTCTTTCCATTCCTCTAAGCGTTTTAAGAGAGTACGATCAAGTCTGGAAAAATCATAACCCAGGCGGCGGGTTAATAAATAGCTTAAAGCTACCAGATCAGCTAAGCCCTCCAGCATTTGCCCTTCTGTTCCCTGTATTGATCCTTGCTGAAAGGTCCACTGGGCTTTTAGCATTTCGACTTTGAGTTCTTCAATGGCCTTTAGTCCTTTGACAACATCTACATTACCCACCGGTTCCCCTCCCGTCAATCTTTTTAGTTAAAGCTTATCTAGAAAAGTTCGTTAATCCAATCCATTATTCCTGCACAGACTGTCTAAAGATGAGAATAACAACTCCCCGCGAAGATTACAAGGTGTATGAAGAAAATCTTGCAAGTAATACAAAGAAGAATCTCGGAACTAATGAGATTCTTGTTTGCATTACTCAAGTTTCGTATTATGTTATTGTTGTTTAAATTGGGGCTCTTGCTGTTGAATATACTGTTCTCTATCTTGTAACTGATTGAGAGCAGAATCAAATGTCTGGGCTAGTTGTTGAAACATTTGTTTGGCTTGTTGGTCCTGAGTCTGTTGAGCAAAACTCTTCATATTAGCTGCGGCACTTTGAACCGTTGCTATAGCTTGTTGCATTTGAGTACCCACTGTCATTACTTCTTCACCTCCTCTCAAAGAAACCCCGAAGGCACTGCCTTCGCACTTGTTACTGCGCCGGCTTTTTCCTGCCCACATCGCTGCCGGACGAAGTCGCCTGTTGACCAAGAAATCTAATTGCCTATCCTTTAGGTTGAAATATTAAGGCTCCTAAAAAACCGAAGATGATCGCCGCAGATATACCGGCACTGGTTATACTGAATATACCGGTTAAAACCCCGATTAGACCTGTAGTTTCATACTCCAAAAGTGCCCCTTTAACCAGGGCGTTACCAAAATTACTAATAGGTACGCTGGCTCCTGCACCGGCAAACTTAACCAAAGGATCATATAGTCCCAGACCACCAAGAATTGCTCCTACAACGACTAATGTGCACGTCGTATGCGCCGGAGTTAATTTCAGTCCATCGAGCAATAACTGCCCAATGACACAAATCAGACCACCGATTATAAAAGCCCATATAAATTTTTCCATCCGATATATCTCCTTTAGATTTCAATGCTTACAGCATGGGCGATTGAAGGAATACTTTCTTTCTGCTGAAAGGACATGGGAGAAAGTAAAGCACCTGTTGCAATGACTAGGATCTTCTTTAACTCGCCTTTTCGCATACGATTTAAAAAATGGCCGAAGGTTGTCACTGCACAACAGGCGCAACCACTTCCTCCGGCTAAAACCACAGGTTGGTCTTCCTTGTAAATCAAAACTCCGCAATCCGTGAATATTTCTTGAGGTATGTTAAGACCATGCTTTTGCAACAAGTCCCCTGCGATGCGATGTCCAACCCGGCCAAGGTCGCCGGTGGCGATAAGGTCATAATAACTTGGGTCCCTGCCTGTATCCCTAAAATGTGCTTCAATGGTATCTACAGCCGCAGGTGCCATAGCTGCCCCCATATTGAAGGGATCGGATAGGCCCATATCCACTACCCGTCCAATCGTTGCCGTACTCACTTTTGGACCTTCTCCTTGAGCGGCAACGATAGCCGCGCCTGAACCTGTTACCGTCCATTGCGCGGTAGGCGGCTTCTGAGATCCATATTCGGTAGGGTACCGAAATTGCTTTTCAGAACCGGAATTATGACTGGAAACACAGACGAGGGCGTTATTAGCAAATCGGCTATCCACAAGAAGCGAAGCCAGAGATAGACCTTCCATTGAGGTTGAGCAGGCACCATAAAGACCTAAATAGGGGATTGACAATGTCCGGGCCGAAAAGCTGCTGGGCACAATCTGATTGATCAGATCACCGCTCAGCAAAAAGTTAATATCTTCCTTTTTAATATTTGCTTTCTTAATGGCTGTCTCTGCCGCTTGCTCCTGAAACTTCCGTTCTGCTTTTTCAAAGCTGTCCTGGCCAAGCCAGGTATCCTCATGAAGAAGGTCAAAATCCGCGGCAAGATTACCTTTTGCTTCATAGGGTCCCCCTACTGCTGCCGAGGATATAATCGTTGGTTTTGACTCATAAATCCAAGTTTGGCCTTTTAACATTACATCACACCCAAAGTTCTTAAAGTTATAACGATAAGGGACACTACAAACGCTGAAAAAACACCGTAAGTAATCACTGGACCCGCCAGTTTAAACATGTTGCCACCCACACCTAAAACAAAACCTTCTGTGCGGTGCTCGATAGCTGCCGAAGCGATTGTATTGGCAAAACCGGTAATCGGTATGGCAGTACCGGCCCCCGCAAACTGAGCTATATGGTCAAAAACTCCAAAACCCGTTAAGAGAACAGTAACAAATATCAGAATAGCTGTAGCCGGGTTTCCCGCGGTTTCTTGGGAGAAATGAAAGTACTTAATAAAAAACACCTGTAAAGCTTGACCTATCGTACAAATAATCCCCCCGATCATAAAGGCTTTTAGACAATTCTTGAAAATTGGCCTTTGCGGTTCCCTTGCTTGGGCAAATTGTTGATATTCCTGCTGAACAGGGCTAAGTTTTTTTTTCTTTTTGCTAGACATATCATCACCTCTCAATGCAAAAGATAAGGCCGTAATTTTTTTAAAAGCTCCTCAAGTCTTTGGGCGTTTTCGGTAAACATAGCCTTAGCGTCCTTATTCATAGTTTCTAAAGAATATGTCGCTAAGTCGGCTTGACACTTTTCGAGGTTAGCATAGATCATTTCTTTAATCGTTGGTTGTGGCAGTTCTATAGCATCATTAAAGAGATCGAGGTATAAATCACCTGATGAATCGACCTGAGCTATAAAGACATTCTCTAAGGTGACACCCATTTTTTCTAACTCAGTGATTAACCATTGAGGGTTAAGGCCTAAAGAAGCCAGCGGTTCTTCCAGGATATTTCCATCGAGTGCAACTGTTTGAGGTTCAGCTTGAGGAGCAACCTTCAGGCCCAGATCATGAGCTGTAACGGGTTTTTTATCTGATTTAAAGTAAGGATTAATTTCGCCGTTGGTCTCCATAACGGCAAATTCGACATCGGCCATATTGAAGACGTTTTTCGAACGAAGTTGGGATAATAAATCCTCTCCAGACATGCGTACACGCATGAGATTTTCTTCCATAACTTTGCCATGCTTAATAAGTACTGCCTCTTTGCCATTAATTAACTCGTGCATCGTTTTACTCTTGATGGCAAGATAATCAAGGGCAATCGGAAACACAACCCATACCGATAAAACGATGAAACCATAAAACAGATGAATTTGATTTAAAGACACTAATGCGGATACTACGGCAATCACAATATAGCTAATAAAGTTAAAGGGGTGGCTACTGCTTATGTTTCGCTTGCCCATTAACCTTATTGCAATCCATACTAAAATAAATAAACTTATGGTTCTTAAAAGAATTTGCGCCCATTCCTGCATATCGAAACCACCCTTTTAATTTCCTTTAAATTGGGGTTCTTCAAATTCAATAGTATGTATCCTGTGTTCTAAGCTCTCAATAATAGAGTCGGTTTCTTTAAGAGCGTTATTAAAAACAGATCTTGTCTGTTCATCTTGTGCTTGGATACTATACACTCTTAAGTTACCACGAACTCCTTTTAAGCTTGCGAGAGTTTGTTTAACCTGAGAAGCAACTGTCATCTCATCACCCCCAACCTTACGATTACTATTATGTCTATTAATATATTTTAAAATTCAATAATTTAGGGAAAGCTTTTATCCACAATTTTACTATTTATTTAAAATTTGGAGCTAATAAAATGCCTTAAAATCCCTATACTATGACTGCAGTAAAATTAATTTGTTAGGAGGGGTTTTCCTTGACCGTACAACAAGACTTACAAAAGGCAGCAGCCGCTGCCAAATCCGCTTTAGGAACATATGAAACCTTCGCATTATCAACCCAAGATCAGACTGCCCAACAAATGTTTCAAGATATGTCAAGTGATATGCAGCGGCATATAGCACAGCTAAATGGCCGTTTGCATTATCTTGAATCAAAAAACACATTAAATACACCAACACAAAGCTAAAAACAGTATACTTAAGGGATTCTACCGCTTGCCTTTGTAGAATCCCTTTCCCCACCCAATTTTTTATAAAACATTTTTTAAGTTAAAGGCTTGTGATTCTACAGTTTGTTCGACTAATAAACGAAGGGTAGCAATGTTGCACTTTACAAGGGTAAGTTCTTTTGTTTGAATGCATTCCCTTAGACTTTTTAAAGTTAAGCCAATATCATCAATTTCATGATGGGTTACTAAAGCGGTCCATACGTTTTTATACACGTTCCAGTCGTTTTCAATCTGTTCGGTAAAATTTTTAGCCTGTTCCCAGTTCTGGCTGTCAACCAACTCTTCTAAATAATTTATATTCTGGACTAAGGATGCTACAGAAGCATTGAGGTAGTGGTCACTCCATATAACGCCAATAACTAATAAAACAACGATAACTATAACAGTCATCCAGGTTTTCATTTTTTACTCCCTCTTTCTTCTACTTTTGGCACTTCCTTGGACAAATAGTTTTCCCGAAGTATCTAAACTTGCCAAAAGTACATCCTCGAAACGCTCTATGTTTTGTTTATTAAGCTCGTTTAGTAACCATTGCTGATCTTTATTCACCCGTTTGAGATTTGATTGATTAAGCTTCCCGTCCATTATTAATATTTCCGGCAAACCTTCAAAAGCAGGGCCCATATTGAAATCTTCCGGGGTTGTAGGTCTTTTCAAGGAGGTCGGTAAAACACTGATCTGACCGTTTGTTTCTAGAACAGCAAATTCAACATCGGCGATATTGGGAATATTTTTAATACGCAACTCCTCTAACAAATCACTAAGATTAAAACGATTTCGTTCAAGCTCACTTTCTACGATTTCCCCCCGCTGTATTAAAATAGACGGGGTTCCGTTTATTATAGCCCTTGCCCGTTCGCTTTTCATTTCGATAGCTGAAAGTAAGACACTAATTAGTAAAAGAACTAGAATCGGAATAATTCCGGAAATCAGCGGTATCCCAATATCTTCGCTGGGAATCGCGGCTAATTCAGAAATCATAAGAATAACTACGAGATCAAGGGGCTGTAATTGCCCAATTTGCCGTTTACCCATAGTTCGTAAGGCAATTACCACAAGAGTGTAAAGGATAAGAGTTCGTGCAATAATAATTAACATGGGGTTACTCCTTTCTTTTTTGAAAGCACCTCCTATTTTATGGGAGGAATCCTCCTCGTATGTTTTCCAATTTTCCTAGTCTTATACTTTATTTTTCCCCCCGAAATCGCTATCTATGAAAAACATGGATTTGTATGAGCATAAAAAAGGGAGCACCCTGCTTATTTAAACGCATTGTGCTCCCTTTAATACTTCCTAATCTACAATATACGGCAATAACGCAATGTGACGTGCTCTTTTAATCGCAACGGTCACTTGACGTTGGTGCTTTGCACAGTTACCGGAGATCCGGCGAGGCAAAATCTTGCCACGTTCGGTAATATACTTGCGTATTTTATGTGTATCCTTGTAATCGATGGCTTCTACTTTATCGACACAAAAGCTGCATACCCGTTTTCTTGGACGGCGTCCGCGTTCACGTTTCATAAAATTCACTCCCTTTCCATTTAGAATGGGATATCGTCATCTAAGCTAACTTCATGACCATAAGTCCCTACATCACCGGCTCCCGAGGATGATCCATATCCGGAATTGCCGCCCTCTTTAGGGCTAAGGAATCGTACATTCTCAGCAACGACCTCATAAACCCAGCGGCGTTGTCCTTCTTGAGTATCATAGGTGCGAACCTGCAACCGCCCATCGACAGCCGCCAACTTACCTTTAGCAAGATAATTCGCACATAACTCGGCCAGTTGTCTATAAACCACACATGGGATAAAATCCGCTTCCCGCTCCCCGCTGGCATTCTTAAAGTTGCGATCTACAGCCAGTGTAAAACTGGCCACGGCAACTCCATTAGGGGTATAACGTAACTCGGGGTCTTTCGTTAAACGGCCAATTAAAACGACTCGGTTCAACATAATAACCCCTCCCTACTAATCTTCCTTTTTTGTGGTAAGAAAACGCACAATATCGTCGGAGATCTTCATGATCCGCTCAACCTCTTGTGCCGTACGAGCTTCACCATTAAAGTTCATCAGGATATAGAAACCTTCCCGATAATCATTAATTTCGTAAGCTAAGCGGCGTTTGCCCCATTTGTCAATGGCAACATCAGTTCCACCGTTAGTTGTAACAACTTCGGAAAACTTGTCCACAACAGCGGCAACAGCCTCATCATCCAGTTCGGGACGGATGACATAAAGTACTTCGTACGCTTTCATAATTGCACCTCCCCTCGGACTTGCGGCCCCCATGACAGGGGCAGGGATAAGGTAGTCTGTCCGGATTGCCCAAGACTTGTTAGAGACTACCATTTAAAGATTATAGCACTTCTAAAATACTAATGCAAACGGAAATTTAGACATTAAAGCGGAAGTGGACAATATCCCCGTCATTCATAACATACTCTTTCCCCTCTAAGCGAACCAGACCCTTTTCCTTGGCCCCATTGAGACCGCCGTTTTCCACAAAATCCTTATAGGCAACCACTTCGGCACGGATAAAGCCCCGCTCAAAATCAGTATGGATCACCCCGGCTGCCTGGGGCGCTTTCATACCCCGGCGAATCTCCCAAGCTCTCACTTCGATTTGACCCGCCGTAAAATAGGTCATGAGGCCCAACAAATGGAAAGCCGCCCGAATCAGCCGATCCAAGCCGGATTCCTGAAGTCCTAAATCTTCCAAAAACAGCTTTTTTTCTTCTTCCTCCAGTTCCGCAATCTCTGCTTCAATCTTCGCACAGACTACCACAACCTCGGAATTC
>NZ_CEVWNY010000033.1:0-26122 GCF_982384815.1 Desulfitobacterium sp.
GGTTAATTTTGTGGCCCCTACCACATCATCCACCCCAATAAGAACTTTTTGGACAAGCATGGCCACATCCTTAGCCCCCTGGGTGGACTGTTCAGCCAATTTACGAACTTCTTCAGCCACCACCGCAAAGCCACGGCCCGACTCCCCGGCCCGGGCAGCTTCAATGGCCGCATTCAAAGCCAGCAAGTTCGTCTGATCTGCCAGTCCGGTAATAGTTACGGTTATGGAATCAATCTGCCTGGAGAGCTCACTAAGTTGCTGCATCAATTCTTCCGTCTCCAAAGTTTGGGTGTGAATGGTCCGCATGCGGCTAATGGCATCGCTGACCGTGTTTTTACCTTGCTCTGCCGTTTCCATAGTCTGCTTTGAATTATTGGCGGCTGCTTGACTTTGGTTTTTGGCGATTTGAGTTAAGGAGGAAAGCTCCAAAAGAACTTGGGAGGCTTCGACAATAGATTTGGCCCCAGTGTCGGATTCGCCGGCAACATTCTGCATACTTTGACTTACTTCGTTAACAGCTACCGATGCTTCCTCACTAGAGGCAGCCAATTCCTCAGCAGTGGCTGCCAAGTTTTCCGTAAGATGCCGTACATTTTTTACTACATCGGCTAAACGTGTAATCATGACGTTAAAAGCCGCACTCAAGTCCCCGAATTCATCACTGGATTTCACCGGTGCCAAGACGGTCAAATCCCCGAGACCGGCTCTGCTCATTGTCTCTTGAAGCTGATTAATAGCGTTGAGGACATAGCGGGTAAGCAGATACCCGATAACCGCCGCAGCTAAAGCAGCCACCAAGGTTCCCAGGATATTAATCTTTGTTACCCATTCAATATTATGATGAATAGCTTCTTCATTAACTGCCAGTTCTTCCTTCTGCCTTTCAATGACGGCACTCAAGCATTCCAGCATCGGCTCCGCTGAGGGCCCTAATCCCCAGCTGCTCTCTGAAGTATAGGTCTCCAAAAGGGTATCCAGCTGCTGAAGATCAGCCCGGTCCCGGGCTGTCAATTCATAACTCTCCATCACCGTGAGGCTTTGTTTAATCTTAGCCAACCCTTGATCATAGGCTGTCTTAAAAGTTTCCCGTTCATTCTCTGTGCCGGCATAAGTGGAACGATCCTGATTGTTATCCGCCGCAGCAATATCCGTTTTTATTTCCTGAGCTAGATTCATGATAGCAGTATGTTGTAAAATTTCATCTACCCCTGTATTAACCTTTTGTTGAAATAAGAACGTGGTCAGAATAGCAGCTAGGAAGATGACAATTATCCCCAAGTACCCGCCGAGAACACGGAAGCGGACCCCCATTTTCATGTCGACACCTCTTTTTTCATAAACTACTTAAATTATCTCGAAAACTTTATTAAGGCGGGTTAATTGAAAAAGTTCCTTCACTGCCCCTTGGAGTCCTCTGACTGTAATCCCGCCGCCCCGTTCAATAGCACGCTTGTGGATAGCCACTAAAACACCTAATCCCGAACTGTCGATATAAGTAAGCTTTTGCATATCAAAAATAAAACGAGACTTCCCCTGCTCGCCAAGCTCGATAAGATTCTCTCGCATAACCGCCGCATCTTCGACATAGATCTTACCTTCTAATTCCACATATACCTCATTTTTATCAACACGAATACCGATCGACATTAACCTACCTCCTCAAATTATCACGACAAATTTTTCATAAGCATTACCGAGTTCCCTTTGGCATTATAGCGTACTTTATCCATAACCGCTCCCATTATAAAAATCCCGCGGCCGGACTCTCCCCATTCCCACTCCTTTGCTTTACTTTTCTCCAAAGCGTACATCCTCGCCATAACCTGGTCTGCACAAAAACCACTCCCATTATCCTTAACGCGAATAAGTAGAATATTGGCATGAAACAAATACATACTTAAGGTTACTGCCGGTTCGGCTACTTTTTCTAACGCGCACTTAAAAGCATTATTTACTGCTTCATTGAGGGCAATCTCCAGCATGGTCACATCGGCATCGGAAAGTTCGTTCTCCCCCCGTTTCCCCAACGCCTTCTCCAAGCATAGGCATATTTGCTCCCGAAAGTTGCGATACTCTTGCACCGAGTAGAAGGTTTTACGCATTAGTTTTTGCCGCATCTCCTTCACCAACCCTCTTTAATTATCACACTCCACTGCAACAACCACTAAGGGTGAACTTTAAAGCAGTGGCATCATCCGTTAGGTCCCTTCCTTTCGCAAAAGAATCCAACCAATTCATCACACTTTTAATGCTCATCTCTTGAAGAGGACAATCCTTTTCCTGGATGAGATCATAAAACCCGTCGGTGAGGAAAATCATACTATCCCCGGTCTTTAAGGAACACTCGTGCTCTTCAAACTCCGCGTGGTCCGAGATTCCTAAAAAGAGTCCCGGTTGACTAATAACCTTAGTCCCCATCCCACCTTCGCTATTGTTAATTAGGAAATGATTAATTCCGGCCATAACATAGCTTAATTTTCCTTGAACCAAATCAATATCAAAAAAAATTGCCGCCGCAAAAGAATCTTCCGGGAGAATGCTCTTGGCTTCATGGTTCATCCACTCCACCTTCTCAGGCAAGGAAATATTGCGTCCAACCACTTGACGGAACAATACCCTTAGCGCTGCTACTTGCAAAGCTGTGGCAACCCCATGACCCATGACATCAAAGAGGAATCCTTTCAAAATCTGATTTTTTTCGTCCCAACGATAATCATAATAATCACCGCTTAAATGATGATAGGGCAGATAAATGCTTCTCATCTTCAGTTTGTCGCTGAAAAAATCCCCGCGCAGAATATTTTTTTGAATCTGACCGGCCAATTCCACCTCTTTACGAATCTTCATATCCTCTGTAATATCTCGAAAAATCGCTACATAATGAGTAAGAATCGAATTCTCGTTGCGAATGGCATAAATATTCAATAATTCCGGATAGATCTCCCCATTCCTGCGCCTATTCCAAATTTCCTTTTTCCACCGTCCCTGTTGTGTTAGGTCCCGCCACATATCTGTATAAAATTTCAGGGATTGCCGACCTGATTTGAGAATCCTGGGATTCTTGCCAAGGACTTCATCCAAGGTATAACCGGTGGTCTTTGTAAAAGCTGGGTTAACATAGCAAATGTTTCCTTGAGGGTTAGTAATGCAAATTCCTTCCTGAGAATACTCAAAAACCCAGGCAAAAAGGTGAAGGGTGGATTCATCATAAATTTCCTTTTTCACTCTAAACTCCTCACAGTACTAAAATACGGCCCTCGCTTTTCCGCTTGTTCTTTTTGGTAAAAATTTATATATTATTTAGTAATATCTTCTCGCAATTTTAGATTAATTCCTGCTAAACAACTATAGTAACTTGAAATATTTATTGGTTGATTCCCATTCAAATAGCAGGATTCTCAGTAGATAAGGTCGAAAAAGAAGGGTGGTCCCTAAAACAATCACTAATTGAATAAAGGAAAGGTGCTAAGATGATTTTCTTAATTTTCACCCTGCTGGTCGCTTTATTCGTAGCTATATTTGCCGTGCAAAATGCCGCCCCCGTAACCATTAATCTTTTATGGTATATGGCCGAAGTTCCATTAGTACTTGTCATCTTGGGTTCAGCCTTAGCCGGAGCCCTCATTGTCTTCTTCATGGCCATCTGGCGTGAGTTCCGCTTAAAAGGCAGAGTCAAAGCGAAAGCCAAAGAGGAAGCCAAAGTCAGAGAGGAAGCCAAGGCGAAGGAAGGGGCGAATAAGGCTAATATACCCTCCCCAACCGGTCCTGCCTTGGCAGAGGAGTCCCCCACGGAATCTGATACATCAAGTTAACGGAGGAATTTGAGCTCGTGAAAAATAAGTATACCTTCTTAATCATCCCCCCGGATCATGGCCCCACTAAGCAATTTCAAATGACCCTGAAGGGAAAGCGTATTTTTATCTCAGGATTATGTTCCCTCGCTGTCCTGATCGGAGGACTATTTTCCTATAACCTTTACCTCTCCCATACAGTGGAAGCCCAACAATCCCAATTAGCGGCTGTTGAAGAACTAATGGCTGAGAATCAAGCAAAAGATCAGGAAATCGCTCGGCTCAGGACCGAGTCCCTGCAAATGGCTCAAGATATTTCCCATATCCAGGAGCTGGAATTAAAGCTGGCCTCAATATTAAAGTTAGACCCCAAGGAGAGTCCTGCTTTTTCACCCACCGCCTCGATGACGGCAGCTGCGACTACGGAAATGAGCCGGGGGACTTCCCCTATGGCCCCTCAAACCATTAACGACCCGGAGCAAATCTCTCGGGAACGTAAGCTTCTCGAGGATTACTACGAGCTGGCCTTAGCGTATCAGGATAAAATCGAACGTACTCCCAGCATCCTGCCTGTCAAGGTAGACTTCAGTATCGCTTCTGAATTTGGTTATCGCAAAAACCCTTTTGGCGGTTGGTCCAGTGAATTTCATAATGGCGTGGATATTCCCTGTGACTATGGTACCGAAGTCTATGCTACCGCCTCAGGAGTAGTATCCGTTGCCCGATTCGACCGGGTCTACGGACGCCTGATTGAAATAAAACACGGCGATGGAATCGAAACCATCTATGCCCATAACTCCCGCTTGCTTGTGGAAGTGGGAGATAAAGTAGAAAAAGGCCAACTAATCGCCTATAGCGGAAACTCCGGCCGCAGCACCGGTGCCCATCTCCATTATGGGGCCCGGATTAATGGCAAAACCGTAGATCCTCTGCAATTCACAAATTTTACAAAGGAGCAATAAATATGTGGGGTAAACCAGAAAATACGAAACGCAACGACCGTTCCTTTCAAGCCGGTGCGGGTGAGACTACCTATATTGCTGCCGATGCGGAATTCAATGGCAAGCTTAGCTTAAAAGGCAATGCCCGTATCGATGGCAAGATCGAGGGCCAAATAATCTTAGACGGGGACTTGATAATCGGTCCCAGTGCTGTAATCAACGCTAATATTAAGGCTAACTCCATCAGCGTCTCCGGTGAAGTCAGAGGGGATGTAATTACCCAAGAGACCTTGGAACTTTGTTCTTCCGCCCGTCTGAACGGGAATATTTTCAGCAAGCAGTTGAAGATCGACCAAGGAGCTCAATTCATAGGGACAAGCCGTCGCTTAGACGATGTTAAACAGGATGTTTATGCCACAGCAGAGCTACCCGCGGCAGCCGCCGGTGAACAGGAATCCGCCACGGAGATCGATGTAGATAATATCTTAAAGCCCTTAGATCCTTTGGAAGACGATACCGCGGAATCCTCCTCGGATAATGAAACAACCCCAAACAAAAACGTTGCTTTCAGCAAATCCTCTAAAACCAGGCGTAGATAAGGTGTAAAGCAGCACATAAAAACAGATTTAAGATGATCCTTCACTTTGTTCAGGCGGACAATCCTAATGCGCCATCCTGAGCGATAACGAAGGGTCTTTATTTATCCTCTTACCGGCTGTAAAATATATTCTTTCTAGTATCAAAAAATGGGGAGCAAGGAATTTTTTATATAGAGGAAATTGCCTTTTTACGGAGAATAATTATGAAATGCACTTTTTTACAAAAGCTAATTTGATAATTATTTGGGGGAAAAGACTTGAAAACCAAGAAATATGTATTATTTGCCTTACTGTTTATCACCTTCACCTTAGCCATTACCTTAGGGATTAACTTTATGCTATACGCCTCAGATGATCATCTCATGGATAAGAGCATCGTGATCTCCGGTGTTGACGTAGGAAATCTTACCAAAGAGCAGGCCGAAGAAAAGATCAATAACCAAATTGATCAGTGGCTGGCCCAGCCTCTAACCTTCCAAGTAAATGGAGAAGCTGTCAAGGTCACCCTGGCGGAACTAGAACCAAAAGTCGATGTGGATAAACCCCTTGCAGAAGCTTACGAGATCGGTCGCAAAAGTTCAATCTTTGCCCGAACCAAGAAGGCCACTTCTGCCCAACCGGCCCAATTCAATCTAAACTTAAGCTGGGATGAACAAAAGCTCACAGAAGCTCTCAAGGAGAGCATGACCCAATTTGAGAAGGAACCTGTAGATGCCGCCTTTAAGATCAACGACAAGAACCTGATGGATATCCAGCGGTCGCAAATGGGCCAGACCATTGATATAGAAGCATTGGTTGCTCAGATTAAAGAAATTCAACTCTTCCAAGACCCCGCTCCCATTAAGGTAGACCTACAGGAAGTAAAACCTGCGGTTACCACAGCGGATCTGGAAGCCAAAAAAATTGACGGCTTAATTGCCAGATATACCACCTGGTTTGACGCAAGCAATACCGAGCGAACCGCCAATGTTCGCCTTGCCGCTGAGGCGTTGGATGGAGCCTTGATTGAACCTGGCAAAGTCATCTCCTTCAACGAAATCGTTGGGGAACGAACCGGGGATAAAGGCTACCAAGATGCCCTCATTGTCGTGAACGGTGAGTTCGTTCCCGGATTGGGCGGTGGGATCTGTCAGGTCTCCAGCACCCTCTATAATGCCGGACTATTGGCGAATCTTAAAATTGATGAAAGATCTAATCACGGCTTAGCCGTAGCCTATGTTCCCCTAGGTCAAGATGCCACTGTTGTCTATGGGGCACTGGACCTGAAGCTTAATAACAATACGGATGCTTACCTCCTTCTTCGCTCCAAAGTCGGCAATGGTTTCGTGACCATCGAATTCTACGGTAAAAGTACACCCGGTCAGGAGATAAGCATCACCAATCATGTGGAAAAAGTGATTCCCTTTGAAACTCAAACCACCGTAGATCCGAAGCTTGCCCCCGGCACCCAAATCATCAAGCAAAACGGCCAAAACGGCTATGTTGCCACTGCCACCCGGATCGTCAAGGTTAACGGCCAAGTAGTGGAGACTCAAAGCTTAGGCAGAAGTACCTATGTCCCTTCACCTCAGATCATTGTCAAAGGACCGGAGCTGCCGGCAAAACCTAAACCGGACCCAAAACCGGAACCGGAACAGCCTAAGCCGGAGCAGCCCAAACCAAACTCTCCGGCAGAGCCCGAGACACCAAGCTCTAATCCGGAACAAGAGCCGGGTAATGCACCAGAACAAGGGCTGGAAGGTTCCCCGGCGGGAAGTGAAAGCTAAATTATAATTATAAAAAATCCGACCATCCCCAAAAGACGGTCGGATTTTTTATATGTATTGCTTTTATCGGGAAAAGGAATAATGTCTAGCGCAAGAAATATTGAGGAAAACCTTTAAAAGTTCTAATAAAAATTAGTACGATAGTAATCATTGATTCTCGCCCTAGGGGAATCCTTAATAGAATCCTTTAGGGCAATTCTCTGCTCACCGACCTGACTCACCGGCATAATTCCCATCAAGGCGTTAGTCAAAAAGACTTCCTCGGCATCCTCTATGAATTCCCAAGGAAACTCTCCCTCTTCATAAGGGATACCAAGCCTTCGAGCACATTCCAGGACCAACCGGCGGCGGGTACCGGGCAAACAACCACAGCCCAAAGAGGGAGTATATAAGACCCCGTCCTTAACAAAAAATAAATTGCTCATAGTCCCTTCAGCCAAATACCCCTTGGTATTGAGCCAGATCCCTTCCCTTGCTCCTTGTGCTTCCGCTTCCTTTTTGGCTAAGATGTTCTCCATATAGTTAGTACTTTTAATTTGAACCAGGGGGGAATACTCATTCCGGGGACGTCTTAGGGGAATAACGGGTATACCTTCCGCATAGTCCCTTTCGGTATATGGAATAGGCCGGAGATGATAAAACCATTGAGAAGGATGCTCCGGCCCTGCCCCTCCGCTTAGGGTAACTCTTAGAGCATAGACTGAGTTTCGTCCTTCCTTCCGACCTACCCTATGCAGGACCTCCAACAACCCCGCCAACCACACCTCATAATCTGGCATATCAAGACCAAGTATTGCCGTCCCCTTGCTCATTCGCTCATAATGAAGCAAGGGGACTTCTATCTGTCCCTCATTGACTCGCAGAGTCTCAAAGAGGCCGTAGCCGAAAAGGGCTAAACGGTCATCACTATTAATATTTATATCTTTCAAAAACCCATCAGCCCCTTCGATTTTCTAGTCATCCTGAACGAAATGAAGGATCTTCTTTTTGGTCCTAGATCCTTCGCTAAACACTCAGGATGACATAGACCTGATCTGTCAATCAGGATTACTCCCCTAAAACCCGCAGCAAAGCCTTAACCTTCTGCAGGGACTCCTTGTACTCCTCTTCCGGGATTGAATCAGCTACAATTCCCCCGCCACCGTTGAAGTAGGCATAGCCATCCTTTAAAAGAATAGTCCGAATCACGATATTGGTATCCCAAGCTCCATCAAAGCCGATATAGCCGATACTTCCCGTATACAGTCCCCGCTTATAGGGTTCCAGCTCCTCGATAATCTCCATCGCCCGAATCTTCGGTGCTCCGGTAATAGACCCACCGGGAAAGATAGCTTTAAGGATCTCGCTGACCTTAAGATCAGGCTTAAGCCGGCCCACGATAGTAGAGACCAGATGCCATACAGTAGGGTATTTTTCCAAGCGAATCAGATCCGTCACTTGCACCGACCCATAGCGGCAGATACGGCCTAAGTCATTGCGCTGAAGATCAATGATCATCGTAAGCTCTGCCCGGTCCTTTATACTTTCCTGCAGTTCTTTGGCCAAGGCTTCATCTTCTTCCGGGGTTTTACCCCGGGGGCGAGTACCTTTAATCGGGCGAGTCTCGATCTGCCCTTCCGCATTAATCCGGACAAACCTCTCCGGGGAACTGCTGAGAATCTGGAAATCCCCATAGGGCAAAAAGGCCGCAAAAGGAGCGGGATTGCAGGCATGAAGTGCTTGGTATAACTCAAAGGGATCCTCGTGATAAGGAATCTGAAAACGCTGAGTGAGGTTAGCCTGATAAATATCTCCCGCATAGATGTAATCAATCACTCGCTGGAGGTCCTTAAGGTACTGCTCTTTGGAGACAGTAAGATAGGCAGGAGAAGTGTTATTTTCTCCCTCGTTGCTTAACCCCTGTAATTCAATACTTCGCACACTTTCTTCATAGCTCCTACCTGACAGATCAAGGCCTTGCCTCGGTATTTCATGGCCTTCCCATCTCTTATTAGGTCGCTGCTCTTGATCAGGTTCTTTACTATATACCCTATCATAATTCTCAAAGAACCTATTAATCACACCTAGTAACCGCTCCACTCTCGCCTCTGCTAAAGAGCGAACGCATTCACCGGACTCGGTCATGCCACAGGCCAGCAGGGTATATCGAGCACTTTCATGATCATAAACCAAGACCCCGTCATACCAGCTAAACCGCCACAAAGGGATCTCCAGATCATTGACGGCACTTTGAGACATATTCTCCAGTTCGTCTTTAAGATCATAAGTCCAAAACCCTACAGCTCCACCGACGAAAGGGAATTCGGTAGGATTGGGCACCCGATATCGCTCCATTAGATCATCGAGAATCTGTAAAGAACTTCTTCCTTGATAAGAAATCCACTCTTGCTTAAATATGCTGTCCCGTGCCCCCATATTTTTTAATTGGCCAATCTTTCCAGCCACCCCATCGGCAAAGGATATATCAACTTCCAAACTTTTTACCTCTACATATTCCTTATAAGCACTGGCTTGCAAAAAGGGAAAAGCCCCGAGAAAGGAATACTTACCTAAATCTCCGTAGCGATTACCGCTGTCAAGGAAAAAAGGATACTCACACTCCTTAAAGGCCGCCAATAGCTCTAGGGGTGAGACTTTTAAATCTAACTCCTTGGTAACCCAAGTTGAATGAATAGAACCACAACGCATATTTTGCTTTTGTGCTTTCCACCAAGCTCGAGCATTATTTACTGCATTAGCCAGTAGTTCATGCCCCTTCTCTGTAAGAATAGCTTCCGGATGGAATTGCACCCCTTCAATAGGCAGTTCCCGATGGCGAATTCCCATGATCTCGCCATCAGCAGTTTCAGCCGTGATCAGGAACTCTTCCGGTAAGCTCTCTCGCTCCAAGGCCAGAGAATGATAGCGGGTAACAGTTAAGGGGTTAGGCAGACCGGCAAACACACCTTGCCCATCATGGCTAATTTTTGAGACCTTGCCGTGGACAGGTGCCTTAGCCCGAATAACTTTTCCCCCGAAGATCTCACCGATGGCTTGGTGCCCCAGACACACCCCGAGAATCGGGACCCTTCCCTTAAAATAATCAATTACCGTCAAGGCAAACTGAGCATCCTTGGGTGCACAAGGCCCCGGAGATATAACGATCAGTTCCGGCTTAAACTCTTCTATAGCTGCAATCGTACATCGATCACGGCGAAGTGCAACAACTTCCTCACCTAATTCCCCAAAATATTGGTAAAGGTTAAAGGTAAAAGAATCAAAATTATCCAGTATAAAGATCAAACCGGCTAGACTCCCTTCAATGTCAGCATTTTTTCAGCAAATAGTATAAGCCAGAATATTCTATACACTCCGCCTAAACTCCTGTTATTTCATTAAAATATTGCTTATTTGCTTAGCTATACAACCTAGAAGTTTTTGTTAAACCCGAATTAACATCAAGAAACCTAGCCACTCTTATGAGCGACTAGGTTTCTCTGGTTTTGGCGAATACTCCGTTATTGAATGTCTATCAATGCGTGATTTCCGTTATACTCTGCAGGAAAATGAGGTGGAACATATTAACAGCGATATGAATAGCGGGCTCTAGATTCCTTAATTTCATCGGGAAAGAAGGTTTTCGGAGGAATTTCCAATACTTTTGCAATCTTAATCCAAGTATTCGGAGTCCCTTTACGTAAACCTTTTTCTAATTGGAGCAAATATCCATAGTCTAGCCCAGTTTTTTTAGCTAGTTCTTTTAAAGTCATACCACCGGCTAGCCGCCATTCTCGCAAATTGTTCTTCTTATTCATTAGAAAACATCCCCTTTCTGATCAATATTGTGAACATTATAGCATAAAATGTTTAATTTTGCAAATAATAAAAGGATACTCTGTCTTTTTCAAGAAAGGAATCGTACTCCTACATCACTACTAACAACAAAGAAGGGGATTTTGTGCTCGAAATTGGAAAAAGGCTAAAAGAACTTAGAAAAGAGAAGAACTTGAGTGCTGCTGAATTGTCTCTGCAATCAGGCGTTGCCCGCAGTCTCATAAGCCAGATTGAAACCGGAAAACGCCAGTCTACTAGTATCGATACTGTCTACCGTTTAGCCAAGGCTCTCGATGTCCCCGTTTCTTACCTTTTATCAGACCCATCTAGTTATCCCTCACTGTATAAACAAAGCAAAAGTGATTCTCGTATGTATTTGAAGGAACAAGATCTTGCCTATCTTCCCCTCCTCCAAAAAGCTAAGGCCGCTGGGCTGACCCCTGAACTGCTCAGTGAATTGATAGACATCATTTCCCGTCTACAGAAAAAGTAAGAACAAAGCCCTTCAACCTATAAACCTTCTCTTCTCATTCCGAACACCCATTCTATTTAAGAATATATATTCTATACCCTAACCAAAATTCCTTCTTTAAAATGCAAAAAGCCAACCACTTTTTAGTGATTGGCTTGTATATTCAATGTAATTCGTATAGCAAAGCCCATTTATTGAGTTCTTCGTAGGCTTTTTCAATCTCCGCCATGAAATATTTGGGCTTAGCTTTATGCGTCTTCTCCAAGACATCTTTAACTGAACTATTGCCTAAAACATATTTTTCATTATGGTCGATAAAGTAAATAGTAGCGTATAATTCTAAATCCGAAGGAGACTTACTTCCGAAAATCTTGATTAATTCACTAATCTTGGTCTGTTCGTTAGCCCCTAACCCTTCCTGCTCTGAAGCATGCTTAGAAAAAGAGTCGGATATGCAATACTTATATCTGCTATTTTCTACTAAGCCTATCTGATGGTCTTCCAGTAAATCCTCAAAATCAGCGGCGAGATTGTCCGAGTAAGGACCATAATAGTGAAAGCGAAAAGAATACCCTGTCTCTAAACCAAAAGCCCTTGCCAGATACACCATTTTTTGTAGTGATTTCTTTCCATTAATCTCACCTAATTGGTTAATCAAAGCTGTTAAAAAAGCCTTTTTCTCCATATCCATACCTCCAATTAATTACTTAAAACGCCTTCCTAATGCCTCCTTTTTTGTCTCCATTTCTTTATATATTTTCTGAGCACTCTCTATTTCATGTACAAATTTTTGCCACCTGTCATCCACAGTATCCATATGATCCTTTATTGCCCTATAAGCATTTACCCCATCAGCAACATAATGCTCTTTATTGGCATACACACGGATTATGTTAATTTTGCTATCGGATACTCGGCTCCATGATATACTAAATAGGATGTTCCAAGTTGACGAATATATCTTAACCGTTGAAAAGGAGAGGAATTTACAATTGCCAACTCCCCTTCATTCAGAGTTATCATCCCATGAATTGGATCGCGAAATTGATATTCCATATCCTATACCCCTTTCGTTCGCACCATAGTACAACGTTTTGCCTAAAGCAAACGTTTGTTTGCACTTATGATTCGATACAAGGGATATAATATCCTCTTTTATCGGATAATTTATTTGTAATTTTCATAAGTTTGGAACTATTTGATTATATTTAAGCTAAGAAGAAACGACCTTAAGCCAAAGTACTTTAGCTATTCCTTTCTAATCCATTTTTCCTTATTTCAACAAACTCATCAGGATCCGTATAGATTTTCCTCCAGCGAGACAAAACCGCGGTGAGCGGCACTTCTCTGAAGAGCAAATAGCTCCCTTGGCTAGGGATGGGCTACTTGCTCTTTTTCATTACTTCCATTAGCAAAACTATTAAAGTCGCGAATGCTATCGCAAACATAGTCCCCTCTAAGAATAAGAATTACCTCCGTAAACTATTAATTGAAATTACTTGGTTTCCTTGTTATATTTATTGTAGGAATTCAAAGATATACGTATTTATTAGATAATTGTGCATATACTTTTAGGAGAGGTTACATCTATGCCCACGATGGCGACGGAGTGTGATGTTATGAATCGTAAGATAATAAACGTTTCTAAAAAGCGACAAATCACGATACCTTTGCGATTTTATAAACATCTTGATCTCGAAAGTGAAGTTGAATGTTCCTTAGAGGATGGTGCCATTGTAATTCGTCCTCTTCATAGAGAACCCGGTGAGTTTTCCGTTGAAATACTCAAAGACCTAGTTTCCCAGGGATATTCAGGCGATGAGTTAGTAAAGCGTTTTGAAGTAGAAAGTAAAAATATTAAGAAGGCTATTACTAATATACTTGAAGAAGCGGATGCTATAGCTGCTAGTGAAAAAACTGCTGCGACTTTCGGTGATATCTTTGGTTCGGAGGACTGAACATGTATGAAATACGATTCAGTTCCGCCGCTGAACGCTTTTTCAAAAAATAAAGGAAAAACCTTTAAGGGATGCCTACAAGACAGCTTTACTCAAATTAAGCGATAATCTTTACATTGGTCAACCTAAACGTGGTGATTTAGCAGGCATCTATGGCTTTGATGTAAACTATAAGGGTGTAAATTATGAAATTGCCTACACCATCAGCGAAGTTAACGGGAAAAAGATAATTGTACTTCTTGCCGGAACCCGTGAGAATTTCTTTCAGTCGTACAAGGCAATTCAGCCACAATTTTTAGGGGAACCCTAGTCGCTCATAGGAGTGGCTAGGGTTCTTTCATATATATACAGCTAGTTTATATGATCTATTCACCATAAACGGACAACAAGGTGCATATATATAGAAAGACAGGCCCTTTAAGGCAAGTCATAACTATAATCAAGGGGGGAAAACAAATGAACCCCTCATTCGAGAAAATTAGCGAAGTCTGGTCTCTCATAGGAGCGACCAGACTTCCTTTGCTCAATCGATTGGCCAACAGCTCACTGCTGAAATTATCGAATAGTCACGCTACTGGCATCTGATGTTTTTTCAACTGTTGGTGAGTAAATGCCGGCCTCGTTCTTGATATTGATTTGGAAGGTTGCTGGGTCACCGGTAATTTGATCACCAGAATCCACTAAGTGTTTGGCAATATAAGTGTAGGTGCCGTCGTTATTTTTGACTTCAACAAAACTATCCGGGTTACTCCCATTGATCTTGAAGTTGCTAAGTTTGGTCACAGGTTCATCCGTAGTAAATCTTAGAGTAATTACATCGCCGATGGTAGCTTTGGTGGGATTCGCATTATCTGAAGAAATCGTTACTTTAGAAACTCTGGCATATTTAGGAATTATCGTAACTGCACTTCCATCAGATGTCGCTTCAATAGTCTGAGAGTAGATCCCGGCAGCGTTCTTTACATTAATTTGGAAGGTTGCAGGATCACCGGTAATTTGATCACCGGAATCCACTAAGTGTCTGGCAATATAAGTGTAAGTGCCGTCGTTATTCTTGACTTCAACGAAACTATCCGGGTTACTCCCATTGATCTTGAAGTTACTTAATTTTGTCACAGGTATACTGGATGTAAAGGTTAGTAAAATGGTGTCGCCATTCATAGCTTTTGTCGTATCAGCGTTATTTGAGGAAATCTTTACATTGCTGATGATGGGTTGTGCTACTACATTTACGGTACAGCGAGCTGTCTTTAAGCCATCCACGGTTGTGACCGTAATGGTTGCCACACCTGGGGCCAAGGGAGTCACCACACCCTGACTATTAACCGTTGCCACATCTAAGTTACTGGATGTCCAGGTTACATTCTTGTTCGTTGCGTCGCTAGGGGATACAGTGGCTGTTAAAGTCCCTGTTGATCATCCCGCTGACAGATTCAGCGTGGAGCGATTCAAGGTTACAGCTGTTACACTAATCTTCCCGGTTCCTTGAGAATCGGCTACCGTCACCCTACAAGTTGCCGACTTACTTCCATCTTCTGCTGTTACAGTGATATATGCTGTTCCAGCCTTGACACCGACGACTTTTCCGTTTGCATCAACCGTTGCGATTGCTGTGTTACTGGACTTCCAAGTGACATTTTGATTCGCTTTATAGGGAGCGATTTTCACGGCCAGGGTAGCACTATCCCCGACATTAAGGAACATTTTCTTTTTTAAAATTATGGCAGATACTTTATGGGTTTTGCTATCCTTCGCAATGCTTTGGTTAGATTTTACCTGGGACTGTGCCCAAGATGGGGGTGCTGCCAGCACAGGCAATGAAGAAGATAGGAATAAACTCACAATACAGACCGTTGAGAATAATGCTTTAAACTTTCGTTTCACTAAGTGTTCCTCCTTCAAATCGTATTCACTAGTTAATACGAAAGTACAACGGTATTTTATGGGGTGGTTTCCAATATTTTTTACTTAAATACCTTCTCTCACATCTAATTGGCTGAAAGGTTAATTCGGTAGTCTATCCATATAGTCCCCTCTGAGAATGGGAATCATCTCCAAGCCTTTTATCGTCCATGTTGAGGACATCGATGGTATCAATATGAAGCTTATCGGCTAATTCCTTGGCCGCTAGGTACTGATTTTTCCTTTTGGACGATTTCCGCAACAAAACCTTCATCGGCTATATCCCCTTGAAAAAAGGAATATCCTTGCCAATAGCATCTCTATGTCCAGTGACTAGGCTATCAAGTACGACTGGCCGATACCCTGCTTATGGGGTACTACTAATAATTTTTAGCCTCTTTATGGCTTAAAACTAACTGAGTCAATTACCTGTGATCAACAGGCATTGTCCCGCCTCATCCAGTTTATCCACTTCATCCCATAAATAATGCTCGAAAGCAGTGGCCTACATAAGGAGAATCAGCTAAATGTTCTAAATACCCCTGATGGGATCGCCGCCTTCATTTTTTCAACACTATTCGACATTAGCAAACCTATCAGCCATAATATCTTCAGACTATATCTAAGGAGCGAGGATAATTATGGAAGAGATAAGAAAGCTAAGCACTGCCTATTTGGAATATTGCTCTTACCAAAAAAAATTAAACCCAAAAACTATAAAAGCTTACGCAATCGACTTAAACCAATTCATCAATTTCATGGAAGAAAACGGCTTAGAGATTGGCAAAGCCGGTATTTCTGTCTATATTACTCGACTTCACAAACTGTATAAACCGAAAAGCATTAAGCGCAAAATCGCTTGTTTAAAAGCATTTTTCAGTTACCTTGAATACGAGGAAATACTCGACCGAAATCCCTTTAAGAAAATCAATGCCAAATTTCAAGAGCCTTTTCTGTTGCCCCGGACTATACCGATTAATATTTTACAGGAGATTTTGTCCCGTGCTTATCAAGAGGCCTCTTCTCCTGCCTTAACTAAATATAAACTTAATGCAATTCTTCGCGATATTGCCGTATTGGAGCTGTTATTCGCAACCGGCTTAAGAGTATCGGAACTGTGCTCCTTGGCGGAAGGTGATATTGATCTGGTTGATCAAACCATCCGTGTTACCGGAAAAGGAGCCAGAGAAAGGATTGTGCAAATCGTCAATACCGATGTCCTGGCAGCTCTCTCAGCCTATTATCAATGCTTCTCTGATACGATCCAGCAAAGCGGCTTCTTTTTTGTCAACAGACTAAAACGCCGCTTATCAGAACAATCCGTCCGGTTTATGATCAATAATTACGTGGAGAAAGCCGGAATCTCACTCCATATCACCCCGCATATGTTCCGCCACTCCTTTGCCACCCTACTTTTGGAAGAGGATGTGGATATACGGTATATTCAAAAGCTATTGGGCCACAGCTCAATTACTACTACCCAGATTTATACCCATGTCACATCAGCTAAGCAGAAAGATATTCTGGCCACTAAACATCCCCGCAATAAGATCGTCTTCAATAAAGGATAATATGTAATTATCCTAGATTATATGCGGACACACAGATATGGATCATACAGTTTTTTCGTGGCAGCAAAACGATTTTGAAAGTCTGCTGAAAGCCTATTCACATCGAATTATCCTTATATACAGTAAAGACATCTCTTCTCCCTATCACGTCTTTACCGCATTTTATGATTACCTGTATAATACGGGACTTTCCACTTTTTTTGTGTCCAAAAGCAATCCGGCTTTAAAAAGCCCGCTATTGCCATTTTTACGTGCTGCAGATGGAACTACAGCTACATCTGGTATCGGGACAGGAGTAACAAAAGCATTTATAAAGGATATCACACAATCTGACACTTTAGCACAGATTTATGAGAATATCATGAAACCGAGAGAAGCACATTCTCTTTATCTGAGCGAGCATGAAAATGAATTGATTTTACGATATGGCAGAGTGGTCGGAGGAAATATACCTGTATTCTTTTTTTTCGGATATCCATATTTTGATTCGGCCTCTAAAAACTTAACGGAGCTCTTGGTATCCGGTCAGCTTGATCAGGATTATTCTTTTCTTTCAGGGGCAAAATATGTCTTCTTGTGCGATACGGAGGACGAACTGACTGCCTACAGCAATATAATCATGTATGAGCATGTTGATCTTACGTTATCTGATCCCGATGTCAATAATATGGAGGAAATTCTCTCAGAATTTTCCCCTTCTTTAAGATTGCAACCGGAAGAACAGGACAAGCTGTTTCATTTAGCTGGTGGACGATTATCCGTTATCGATCTGTTGGCAAGGTATTTGTTAGAAAATGGTGCTACACAGATTGATCGCGCATGCCAAGATGCGATTGATGCTGCCTTGAATGATAGACTGGAACGCTTGGGGCAGAGTGGTTATGAAGTAAAAGCTGTTCTTGAAACGGCTGCTGTGATTGGAAATAGCTTTGCGATTTCTTTGCTGAAAAGAGCGGTCAACCAGCCAGAAACATGTGAGAAAATACTGAAAAAGAGTGATGAAGAATTCCTGACCAACTGCACCTCAACAACAGGTAAATTCAAGTATCCAGAAATATGGGCGTACTTTTTACATTTTGTATCCCATGAGAATCTGCAAAGAATCTCCAACACGATAGCGGATGCAATTTATTTCTTTAATCCATACGACTATTACAGCCGCGCATATTACCTCGAACAAGCCGACAATTCTACTGAGGCTTGTGAGCTCTACTTTCTGGCGTATAACAACTTTTATCAGGAAGGCATTACACCTTTAGAAGATTTGGCCGAAAAGCTCAACGAGCTGACACAAGCTTGCGGACTGAGCACTGTCTGGACGAATCTTAAAAAATATTATAGCCTAGTGCAATCTCTTGAATTTCAAAGATGTCTGGAAGTGCTTGAGGATATGCCAATACTAACAACTCCGCGGATACGCCTGCTCACAGAATATTTAAAAGGAATATGTATGCACCGTGCCGGGGACACGATAGAATATCAGCAAACCGCCATGCTGGCCATTGAAAAAGCTGCCGAGTACGCGCGCAACTTAGAGGATGGCGTATGGTGCGATTGTCAAATGGTACTCATTTCGTTCTCTGTAAATATAACTGGGGATATCATGAGGGCTAGAAAAATCAGTTCAGAGTTGGCATATTACTATACAAGTAAAGGCTATTCCCCGTTCGCAAAGAAAGGGCTGCATGCGCTGGAACGAAAGCATGGTGCGCTCTATTCGGTGGAAAAGGCTGTGGTGAAAACGCAACGCAGCGTGGAATACTTCCGCAAGAGCATATATCCATCACAGTACCTTATGGCGCTGAATAATCACTCAGCCAATCTGATTGTACTGGGAAGCTTTTCTGAAGCAAGGAGTTACCTTGCAGAGGCATTGGAATTTATTGCAAAGAGCAACCGCACGACCATCAATTCAAAATATATACTAAATAACTATTTTCTCTGTGGGGTTTTATCAGGCGAAATTACACCCCACTACGCATATGGAAAGATGATACAGCTGCTCGAGAATGAAGATTTCGGTGACTGGCAAATCATCTTAAAATTAAACAGCGCGATATATTTGGCTCTCGGCGGTCATTTGAAAGAGGCGGCAAAAAAGCTTGTAAAGTTGGAGGAATTGTCCAGAGAGCTTTCAGATGATTATTACCTTTACTATGTATATGCGAACCTTGCGGCTGTACATTATTTGCAGGGGCACGCAGATGAGGCGGTTTCCTTGTTAGATAAATATTGCACGCAACCGCCCGCACTGTTTAAAGAAACCGAAAAATACTATCTGAGAGAACGTACAAAAGAGTGGATTACTACTATGAAGCGTAAAAAGATATCAAATCCCTGCGCTTTTGATACATTTCTTTTAAAGAAGCATCCAGAAAAAACACAATGGGCATTCAGCGGACGAGGTTTTCTCTATTCGGATATACAATTCTGGTCGGAACCATAGTATTAGCTAGCTAGTACCGCCAAAACTCCATCAGACGCCGCTTCATAAAACTTTAATATTTTCAATTAACCTTTTTTATTGCCGCACCTAATATAGTTTTAGCAATATGTGATGTGTTAAAACCGTTTCTTTTAAAAGCAAAGCTGACGGAGCTATGAGAAACAAAGTGGGGATTTGTTGAAACATCTGTAACGTAAAAGGTCCCGTCAGGCTTAATTCGGAAATCAACCCTACATAAACCTTCCATACCAAGAATCGTCGCCACAGTCTTTGCACATTCCTGAATAGCAGGAGTAAAATGAAATGCGGACGCAAAATCATAAAAATCATACTGATCAAAATAGATACGCCTATAGTCAAGGAAATTATCTCCGAGAAACTGTTGATTACCAACAGATATTCCGATCGGCTCACATAAATATGTTACGTTTTCAATTCGCACGAGTGGGGTTTCCGCTTCATAACCATCTATAAACTCCTGCACTATAACAGGTTGCCTGTGGGTTTGCGTTTTTTCGCAGATAAGTACATCTGTATGCGATTCATATATTTGAACGGCGTTCTCTTCAATACCTATACTTGCCGATTCATAGATTGGCTTAATTATGATTTTAATCCCTTCGGGAGGCGCGCCGTTCATATGCCATCCATCAAAATAAAGCCATGTTTGGGGTACGTGAACACCGTGCACCGCAAGAAGTTTATTAACATGGTATTTGTGTCTACAAAGGGATACGACATATGCGTTTGAGCCTGTACATTTTAAGCGATGCAAATTACAAAATGCGGGTATGAGCGACTTTCGTCCAGGACCGACGCCACTTTGGGCTGCATTATAAACTAAGAAGTCCGACCAATTTTTATTAGGGCTATTCAGCACATGACAGAAGAAGTCATCCTCATATGTAAAAAAGTACAATGGTATGTTAAGAGCACTGAACATACCTACAATTTCCTCAAATTCGTCATCTGAAAAATATTCAGTATTCATTTTCGACTCACTCGGTATGCTAATGCGGCTCCCCGACTTTGTGTTGCAGACAATAAAGACGCACTTATTCATCAGCTCTTTATGTGTTTCATCCCACAGAATCTTAAGCTTATCAAGCACTATAACCCCCCTGATAAGGAATAATTACATATTATCCTTTATTAAAATTAGCTTTGCAAACTTCAGCAAAGTACAACTCTACTCCAAATTACCGATATCTTCGTAGGAGATACGTACAAATTTTAATATATCACTGGAAGCCTTGGTATTACTGAGCTTGCAAAAGACCCCAATAAAGGTTTAGATGTCCTATGAAGCATAGTATATCACCTTTGGATTGATTATTATGTAATAGTTTGTCGAATCCATTAAAGTATTCTCCTATTACTATAAATCATGGACATGTCAACGGAAAAATGGTTGGCTCCCTCTACAAACCGGCGATATTGTTGTGCTCCCGGCTCAGATAGTAGTGCTAACATAAAAGTTGACCACCAAAATACACTTTGCTAACCAAAAAGTTGACCACCTCTAGAGCCTAATCCTGTATGATTGGAGTTGCTAAGACAACAATCGCACAGGGGGAAAGGACATGCTAGAGATGGTCGATAAAGAGTATATCAGAAAAAAGTACTTTATTGAAGGGTGGTCTATCCGGAGGATTAGTCGCAACTTAAATATAGCCCGGCAGACCATACGAAAAGCCCTTAAAGATTCCAATATACCTCAATATAACCTTACTAAAGAGAGGCCCTCACCCGTTTTGGAGCCGTTTAAAGAGATTATTCGTGAGTGGCTAAAGCAAGACGAATCCGCACCTCCTAAACAAAGACATACAGCAAGAAAGATCTATGACCGCCTGAGAGAAGAACATGGATTTACAGGAGGAGAATCTACGGTCAGGACCTTTGTTCAAAAAGAAAAGAAGAAACATGTTGAGATGTTCATCCCCTTAACTGCTGATTGGGGTGAGCAAGCCCAGGTCGACTGGGGCAGAGCTAAAGTCTATATCAACGGTAAATATACTGAAGTATGCCTGTTCTGTCTGAGGTTAAAAGCAAGCCTCGTACCCTTTGTTTGGGCCTTCCCTACGGAAAGACTGGAAGCCTTTCTTGAAGGGCATAAAAGGGCTTTCGAGTGGTTGGGAGGAGTTCCATCAAGCTTGGTCTATGACAATCCTAAAACCGCTGTAACCAAGATTCTTAAAGGTCCACATCGCCAAGAACATACTGTCTTTTCAAGTCTACGAGCCCATTACTTATTTGACAGTGACTTTTGTAATCCGGCGAGTGGAAACGAGAAAGGGACCGTTGAGAATCTCGTCAAGTTTGTGCGGCGTAATGCGATGGTTCCAGTTCCTCACGTCAATTCCCTTGACGAGCTCAATGAGCATCTTCTTAGTTGGTGTGAGAAACAACGCCAGACCCGGCTCAAGGAATGGGAGCAAGAACGAGAAGGTCTTAGACCTCTTCCTTCTGTACCCTTTCAGTGCTCACGAACTCATATGGTTTCCACAAGCCGATTACTTCTTTTTCAACTTGATCGTAACCATTACTCTGTGCCGGTTGAATACGGGAATCGCCATCTTCGAGTGGAAGCCTTTGTTGACCGGATTGAGGTGTATGACTCCTCAAAGCTGGTCACTGTTCATGAGCGTTCCTACAGCCGTGGTGAGAAAGTGATGAAACTAGAACATTATTTGCCCATCATTAAAACTAAACCGCGAGCTGCTAAAAATGCTTTAGTGGTCAGAAAGCTTCCTGAAGTTTACCAAAAACTCAGAGTTCAGCTTTGTAACAAAAACCCCGAAGGATACCGTGAGTTTGCAAAGATCCTGTTGCTTAATCTTGAGTTTCGCTTTGAAGATGTACTTACAGCCGTGGAAGAAGGTCTTAAGCAACACTGCCCAACTCAAGAGTCGATACGCCAGATTCTAACTTTACGCTCTTGTGCCTCTAAGGTTTCGATTAAAGAAACGAAGTCTCCCCTAGCCCATTTAGATGTACCGGTGGACACGCCTGCTAAATATGATCACCTGATGGGAGGGGCACAGCATGACGGAGTTGCTTGACGCAAAGGAAGCCGTGGTCGATATCTACTGTAAGCAGCTTAAACTTCCTGGCCTTAAGGCCCATTTTAGAGATTTAGCCCGGGATGCCATGGCTCAAAACCAAACACCTACTTCCTTTTTAGCCGCAGCCTTAGCTAAAGAAGTTGAGGTTCGTGCACAGAAACGATTATCCACACGTTTAAAGCAATCTCGAATCCAAGAGATTAAGACTATTGAAGGATTTGACTTTACCAGTATTCCTAAAGTCCCTAAACATAAGATTGTTTCCCTGTCCGAATGCAAATTTATCCAAGAGCGAGAAAATGTCATATGTGTAGGACAATCGGGCACAGGCAATTATGCAAAGTATTTCGTTATGTAAAGTCATAGGCATTCTAGCAATAATTGAGCTATTTTACTTTCTATGACTTTACATAATAAATTTAGTTACAAAGGGACTGCAACCAGCTCATTAGATCTTTATCTTCGGTCCATTCAGGCAATTCCTTATCGGTTACACTTATATATGCTTTTTCCAAAGCTTCCCGTTTTGCTTTGGCGTCAGCCTTGGCATAAATCTCAGTCGTCGTTACATTTACATGTCCAAGGAAATCTCGGATATATACTAGGTTTATATTTGCCTGTAACATGTGCATAGCTTTCGAATGCCGAAAAACATGTGGCGATATTGTGTCTGGAAACAATGTATCGGTATGGGTTTTTGCCTTTTCTACATATTTATTAATGATATAGGAGACACCTGCTCGGGTTAATTTTTCGTGCCTATTATTAAAGAAAACTGGAGAATCAAGTTTCTCTGGACGCTGCCACGAAGATTGCTCCTTTAGGTAGCTTTCCAACATCGATTTAGTTTTTGTCATAAGGGGTATACATCTTATTTTCCCTCCTTTCCCAAAAAGATTTACGGTAGCTGGATTTTCGATACGAATGTCGCGGACTCGCAAGTCAATTATTTCCTGAACACGGGCACCGCTATCATATAAAAGTGTCAAAAGAACCAAATCACGTCTGCCATTTCTTGAGTTTATGTTTGGTTCAGCAAGAATAGCTGATAGGACTTCTGGAGACAGGTAATTCATTGGTTTATGGATTCCTTTTTTTAGCGGTAAGTGAAGGATTTTTTGATATATGAGTAAATTCTCCGGTGATTCCATCTGTACAAAACGGATAAAGGAATGTATACCCGCAAGCCTTTGATTTCTGGTAGTAATTCCACAGCCACGATCTTTTTCAATCCAGTCAAGAAACTCATTGATGAAAGAATCAGTTATCATGGTCATTGTCAGTTTTAAAAGGACAATATTTTTCACATCTTTGCAGAACATTAGAAACAGCCTAAATGTATCTCGATATGATTTAATAGTATTTTCGCTGACATTGCGCTGACCCGGAAGATATTTTGAGAGATAATTTGTCAGAAATTTAGCGAAATCTGTATTCTCCATCAGGGCTTTACCTCCGGTATTATCCAATCATAAGCAGCATCAAGCCCTAAAACAATATCTGGATACAGTTCTGCAGTTAACCGGAGATAATATTGTGTACTTCTTGACCCGACATGCCCCATGTATGTTGACAGATACGGTAACGCAGTTGTAAGATTTTTACCCTTCCTTACCCAGTTGCGCAAACAATGGACAGCAAATGTATGGCGAAAATCATGTACCCGCGGCCCCTTTCCCCTTCCGCCATGAGAGATGCCAGCCCTCCATAAATATCTCCTGAAATGATGATATATAGAACCCTCATCATATTTCGTTCCGATACTGTTTGGGAAAAAATATATGGATTTATCCCATACTGGATAAACTTGCATTTGTATTGCATAGTCTTTACTTCGCTTTATTAGTGAGCCAGCAAGTGGCAGAATACGCTCTTTCCCAAATTTCGTCTGTTTGACAAATACAGTACCTACTTTTAAGTCTACATCGTCCTTTGTTAAGGAAAGGGCTTCGCTTATACGCATGCCAGTTCCATATAGCAGGCGGAAAAGAAGCGAAAATTGAATCTGCCGAAAAGGTGTAGTTTCAGTAGAAGTACATTTATCTACTTCTTTGAAGAAATCAGACAGCTCTTTGTTTGAAAAAATATGCGGGACGTAAGTACCTTCTTTATATGGAACACTTCTAAAAGGAAAGAAATATGCATGATAGCCCATACGCTGCATATATTCCGCCAAGCCACGTATTACACTAATCCGGTGAAGACGGTTGTTTTCCTTTTCATATAGAGTTTTTTCTGTCCATTTAAGAACCAAATCCTTTGTCAAAACAGGTTCATGGTAACCCATTTGCTCATGCAACAAGGCCACATGACGAAGCCGGCTTTCATTTTTTATATATTTATAGCCAACAGCCCGTTTTTCAGCAATAAAATTATCTATAACTTCCCGGAAAGGCGTGTTATCTGACATAATCAAACACCTCCTCAGGATCAAGCGCGCACTCCTGTAGCCTTTTAAAATCAATGTGCAGATAGATATCTGTTGATTTAACACTCATATGTCCTAATATGTCCGAGATAGTTGAAAGTGGCACATCTTGTTCTAAAAGAGTGCTGGCCAAGGTGTGTCTCAACGAATGAAGACCCAATGGTATATCTCTTGGGATTTTAACACCCGCTTCACGAATATATTTAACTAAAATCCTGCTTATGGCCGCATTAGGTGCAAACTCTTCAAAAGGAGCATTGTGTCTCACAAATACAAAGGGAGATTCTGTTTGGGGCCTTCCATGCTTAAGGTAATCAATAATCGCCCATCCGATATCGCTTAGAAGGGGAAAGGAAGCAGGAGCCTTTGTCTTGTGTTGTACAATTTCTAGTGAATTGGTGTTCCAACGGATATTTTCCAAGCGCATTGACTTTAAATCGGAAGCCCTTAAACCCAGTCGAGCAACTAAGAGGAGCATGGCATAATCACGTTTTCCTGTGGGATTACCTCTGTCAATAGTATCCAGAACGATCTTTATTTCAGACGCTTTCCAAACACGCGGAATGCCTGGGGCATAATAATCCTTCAGTTTTGGAAGCATATCCGCTAAATCTTTCTGAATAAAACCGTTAAGATATAAGTGGCGTAAAAAGCATCTCATTGCGACAAGATTGGTTTTAACCGATTTACTTTTCAGGTTTACAAACGTCTTAACATAATCTGATAAGAATGCCGGTGTAATAGAGTTAAAGGATTGAATGGCTTGCTCATCTAAGAAGAAAAGGAAATGCTTAATGCGATTCATCCGGGAATAATTGCCCTGCTCAGAAAAATGCCGATTTTGGCATTCAAGACAATACGATTGAAATCCTTCCTTAAACTGGATTGGACAGGAAGATGCCGCAAGTGGACCCAGTTTTCTTCTGAGAATAACACCATGAATTTGAAAATCTCCCAAAACGCGGACATATCTAATTTGAGTTCGAAGGCTCTTAGTAGGGGCTGCTTCATGAATGGTATCAATGTGACAGTGATAATATTTTTTCAAAAAGTCACTGCCAAGTTCTTCGCTGTAATAGATTTCCCCCCTTTCCTTGGCAAAACGAATGACTCGGCTAAAAAATCGCCTGTAATTCGTTATGGATGTTTTGGCGTAATTCAATTCGTTCATCTTTGCTAAAACGGTAGCAACCAATTCTTCTATTGGCAACACTTGATGGCTCATTACATAACCCCCTAAAATTTGAATTGAAACACTAAGATTTCAATTCAATTCTAATTGATTATGTAAAGTTATAATGTAAGAAAAACCTAATCTGAAAGACTTTTAGGGTTGAACTTTACATAACGAAATACTTTGCATAATTGCC
>NZ_CEVWNY010000034.1:0-25879 GCF_982384815.1 Desulfitobacterium sp.
TCCGTATTGGCCCTGACCAAAGCTATTACCTCTTCGGCACTATCCGGATGGGTGCCAAAATGCATTCCGCCATGTTTCACATTAGGACAGGAAATATTGACCTCAATAGCATCAATCCCAGAGCCCTTTTGAAAGGCAGCAGCCATAATCTCATAATCCTTTAGAGAAAACCCGGAAATGTTAGCAATAACTGTAGTAGGTAGTTCCCGAACTTTGGGGAGATAAGATTTAAGAAATTCTTCTAAGCCGGGGTTTTCCAGTCCTACGGAGTTAAGCAACCCGGCAGGGGTCTCCGCCAACCGGGGTACCGGGTTACCAAGACGGGGCTCAGGGGTAATTCCTTTGAGAGTGATTCCGCCTAAACTTTCGACCGGACAATAAGGGGCGTATTCGTCCCCGAAGCCGTAAGTTCCTGAACTGGTGATCACAGGATTCCTTAGGGTTAAAGGACCGAGATTTACATTTTGATCAACCTTCATAATCCCAAAGCACCTCCTTCCCCTTAAACACAGGACCATCTTTGCAGACCTTAGCTCTACGAACTGCCCCACTTGCTTCATCTTTTAGGGTGCAAATACAGCCTAGACAAGCACCCACAGCACAACCCATCCGTTCTTCCAGAGAAACCTCCACAGAAGCTCCAGCTTCTACGAAGTATTCGCTAACAAACTTCATCATCACGTTAGGGCCGCAAATCGCTACCGAGAGGGGTGATTTTCCGGGCATTAAAGGTCCTGGGGACTTCTTAATTAATTCCAGTACATTGCCCTTCTCGCCGACGCTCCCATCCATGGAGCTAAGAAAAACTGGAATGGCCGCTTCCTCCCAATCTTTGAGTCCGGCACTCTTGAAGAACCCCTCGTTTTCCCCACCCCAAAAAAGACTTGTGGAAAGACCCTTTTCTCTGGCCGCTTTAGCTAAAGGCAGGAGGGGAAAGACGCCAATTCCTCCAGCCACTAAAATCAGCTTACCCTGATCTGGAAGGGTAAAGCCGCTGCCGATGGGCCCCATCACGCTGAGTTCCTCCCCAACTATCCTTTCGGCTAATAACTCTGTTCCCTTACCCTTTAACCGGTAGAGCAAGGTTATTTCCTCGGCTTCCCGGTTAATATCGGCAATGCTGATAGGGCGGCGTAACAAAGGATCCAGCCCTTTGCCCACTTGCACGTGGACAAATTGTCCGGGTTGGGCCCCCCGGGCAATTTCAGTCCGGAGAACCAGCTTCCTGATTTTATACTGTGGGTCACCCAGTGAGTCATGGACTATAATTTTTGCCTTCTCGAGCAATTCCATCCCGTCCTTTCTAAACTTAATCACCCGCTACAAATCCTTTGTTTGCTCTGTTTAAGAGCTACTGTAAAAGGTACCTGTCCCCATTTTTCCTTAATGGATCGGCATCAGGCTGGGCAAAAAGGACATGAGCACATGAACCCAAGCTGAGGCCGTATCCAAGCTGGTAAAACAGGGAATTCCTTGCTCCACCGCTCTGCGGCGAATGGCAAAACCATCGCTCTCGTGTTTCTTACTGTGGGTGGTAGTATTTAGGACACATTGAATGCGACCTTGCCGAATAGCATCAGTAATTTCCGTGGAGCCTTGATGAAGCTTAGCTACCGAAATCACCTCAATCCCCTCTTCACGGAGGACTTTTGCCGTTCCTTCTGTGGCGAGAATTCTAAAGCCCAAGTCCACAAACTTTTTGACTAAGGGCAGCCCCTCTTGTTTGTCACGATCTGCTAAGGTCACCAGCAAGCTGCCATGGGCAGACATGTTGAAACCTCCGGCTAAGAGGGCTTTGTAGAGAGCTTTTTCATAGGTTCGATCCACACCCATTACCTCTCCTGTAGATTTCATCTCCGGTCCCAAAGAAGGTTCTACCCGATGAAGCTTGGAGAAGGAGAAGACAGGAACCTTGACCGCTACTCTTTCCGGGACAGGCCATAACCCCAAAGGCAGCTCCAGCTCCTCCAGGGTCTTGCCAAGGATGACCTCTGTAGCATAATCCACGATAGACAGGCCGGTGACTTTGCTTATAAAAGGTACCGTTCGACTGGAGCGCGGATTCACTTCAATAACATAAACTTCATTTTGGTAGATCACATACTGAATATTCAAGAGGCCCAAAACGTTCAAGGCCCGAGCGATTTCCGTGGTCAGTATAGTGATTCGTTCTATTAAGGGTTGAGATAAGCTCAGAGGAGGGTACACGGCGATGGAGTCTCCCGAGTGAACTCCTGCTCTCTCCAGGTGTTCCATAATTCCGGGAATACCCACATTCTTTCCGTCGGAAATAGCATCTACCTCCACCTCAGTCCCCACCAAATACTGATCCATCCATAACTCTTGACCGGGGAAATCAGCCATGGCACGGTTGACGACTTTTTCAAGTTCTGCGGCGGAGTAAACGATCTCCATGGCCCGGCCACCGAGTACAAAGGAGGGGCGAATCATCAGCGGGTAACCGATGCGGGCCGCTACAGCTTCAGCTTCCGCCAAGGAAGAAGCTTGACCACCCTTGGGCCGTTTGGCGCCGATGGTGTTGAGAACCTCGTCAAAGAGTCCCCGCTCCTCTGCCCGGTCAATATCCTCAATGCTGGTGCCCAAAATCCTATAACCCCGCTGGGCAAGGGGTTTGGCTAAGCCAATAGCGGTCTGTCCACCGAATTGAACAATTACTCCTTCCGGCCTCTCAAGATCCAAGACCGCCGAGACATCCTCTAAAGTCAGAGGCTCGAAGTAGAGACGATCCGCAGTATCAAAGTCCGTAGACACTGTCTCCGGGTTATTGTTAATAATGATTGTTTCTAGCCCAGCCTGCTTAAGAGCCAGTACCGAGTGTACTGAGCAATAATCAAACTCGATCCCCTGACCGATACGGATGGGTCCGGAGCCCAAAACAACTACCTTGCGCTTGTTTGAAGGAAGTGCCTCATTTTTCTGATCGTAGTGAGAATAGAAATAAGGACTTAAGGCTGCGGATTCGCCGGCGCAGGTATCCACAATTTTGAAAGCCGGGCGAATATCTTTGCCTTGACGATAGACGTAGAGCTCTTCTTCGGTAGTCTGCCACAAGCGAGCAATCTCCCGATCGGCAAAGCCCAAGCTCTTGGCCTTTACTAATAGTTCCTCATCCCAAGGGGAATCCTGAAGAGCCTTGCTGAGGTTGACTATTCTTTGAAGAACATTCAGGAAATAAAGGTTCCAACCACTGGCCTTTTGAATTTGTTCCAGTTCCATGCCTCTTCTCAAGCCCTCGGCCATGATGAAGAGCAGCTGATCGTCAGGTTTGCGGCAACGTTCGAGAATAACTTCATCGGCAAGAGCTTCCAATTCCGGCAAAAGCAGTCCAAAAGCTTTGATCTCCAAACTGCGGACGGCCTTTTGCAAAGCTGTTTCCAGATTTCGTCCCAAAGCCATTACTTCGCCGGTGGCTTTCATCTGAGTCCCTAGGCGCCGATCTGCTTCCGAGAATTTGTCGAAAGGCCAGCGGGGGATTTTGATAACCACATAATCAACGGCAGGTTCAAAGTAGGCTGAGGTTTTTCCGCCCACAGTCAGCTCCGGGAGAGTATAACCAAGAGCAATTTTAGCCGCCACTTTAGCAATGGGGTAGCCGGTGGCTTTCGAGGCTAAGGCACTAGAGCGGCTTAAGCGTGGATTTACCTCAATTACTACATACTCTAGCCTCTCCGGATGCAGAGCATATTGAACATTACAGCCCCCTTCAATTTTTAAGGCTGCCACTATTTTGTGGGCAGAGCTGCCGAGAGTTTGAAGTTCTAGATCTGTCAAAGTCTGGCAAGGAGCCGTTACAATACTATCTCCGGTATGGACTCCTACCGGATCAAGATTCTCCATATGGCAGACCGTTATACTATTGCCTTGGCGATCCCGGATAACTTCGAATTCTATCTCTTTCCAACCGGCCACACTTTTTTCCACAAGGATTTGGTCGATCAAACTGGCCTGAATACCACTTTTGGCGATTTCTCTCAAGGACTGGTGATCATGGGCAATTCCCCCACCAGTACCTCCTAAGGTATAGGCTGGGCGGACAATCACAGGATAACCGATCTCTTCGGCAAATTGCAGGGCTTCCTCCACGCCGGAGACGATCACACTGGGAGGCACAGGTTCGCCAATCTCCTCCATGAGGGTGCGGAAATGCTCCCTGTCTTCTGCCTTGGTAATGCCCTCCAAGGAGGTGCCCAGAAGGGTCACACCGCAACGTGCGAGGATCCCTTTCTCCGCTAATTGGAAAGCTAGATTCAGACCTGTCTGTCCTCCCATATTCGGCAGAATTCCGTCCGGTCTTTCTTTTTCAATGATCCGCTCTAAAAATTCTATAGTAAGAGGTTCAATATAGATCCGATCCGCTACTTCTTGGTCCGTCATAATGGTAGCGGGGTTGGAGTTCACCAGGACTACCTCCACCCCTTCTTCCCGTAAGGCACGACAAGCCTGAGTTCCCGCATAATCAAATTCCGCCGCTTGTCCGATGACGATGGGACCGGAACCAATCACCAATACTTTTTTCCACTTACTCTTACTCATATTACCCTCCTAATTTGTAACAAGGGGACAGGTCCCTTGTTTCACTTTTACCGTTCTCTTCATCAAATATCGGGACAATCTGCTGGTTCCCTATTCCGTTAATGCTAAGGCTCCTTTATGGCCTCTAGGATAACAATCTATTTACGTGAAACAGTGTACCTGTCCCCCTGTTTCACCTGTCCCAGACTGGGTTGCCGTCTATCCAAACTTTCACGGGGAAACCTTTTAAGCTTTGCCCCAGGAAAGGTGTGTTCTTGCCTTTGCTGGCCAGCTTTTCTGCTTCTATTAGTTCTGAATGCCCGGGGTCAAAAAGAACCATATCCGCTGGGGTTCCCGGTTTTAGGGAACCACCGGGAAGGTTAAACCTCTGAGCGGGTACCTGACTCCAAGCCCTAATCAAGACTTCCACAGGAAGGATGCCCGGTGCCACCAGGTGCTGCCATACGGCAGCCAGAGCCGTCTCCAACCCTGAGATACCAAAGGGTGCTTCATCAAAGGGGTTGGTTTTTTCCTCCCAAGTATGGGGAGCATGGTCGGTCGCCAACATATCAATAGTCCCGTCCAATAGTCCCTCGATTAAGGCTTGCCGATCAGCCTCAGTACGCAGGGGAGGATTGACTTTATATACTGTGGCATAAGGGGACATGGCGATTGCTTCATCGGTGAAGATCAGATGATGGGGATTGACTTCGGCAGTTACATCCACGCCTCTGCTCTTGGCCTGCCTGATCAGTTCAACGCTTTCCTTGGCCGAGATATGGGCCAGGTGAAGCTTGCCGCCTCCTTCTTCCGCCAGGAGAATGTCCCGGGCCACCATTACACTTTCCGCGCTGCTGGGAATACCCTTTAGACCCAATCGCATACTCACTATTCCTCGGTGCATAGCCCCTTTGTAGGCCAGGCTTTCATCTTCACAATGACTTACAACGGGGCAATTCGTCAGTTTGGCGTATTCTAAGGCTAAGCGCATCATTTCCGCACTCTGCAAACCCTTACCATCATCGGAAAAGGCCACCGCTCCTGCGGACGCCAGCTCAGCCATTTCCACCAGCTCTTTTCCTTCTTCCTTCTTAGTCATGGCCGCTATTGGATAGATTCGTGCCAAACCGGCTTTTTTCCCTTGATTGATCACGAACTCCACTAAGGCTCGTTGATCGATAATCGGTGTCGTATTAGGCATGGCCAGAATGGCGGTAAATCCACCTCGTACCGCTGCTCGGGAGCCGCTGCGGATATCCTCCTTATCCTCCCTGCCCGGTTCCCGCAGGTGGGTGTGCACATCGATCAGTCCCGGGAACAGGTATTTCCCTGTAGCGTCCAGTTCCTCCCAAGCAGCGGCCTCTCCGAACTTTTCCTTGATTTCCGCTTCTTTTATTTCCTTTTTAAGCTCGAGGATTCTCCCTTCCCCTATCAAAATATCATTAGGGCCAAAAACCTCCTGAGCAGGATCGATTACTTGTGCATTTTTAATTAGCAACATTACTCGTACCTCCCAACAATAAATACATAATGGCCATCCTCACGGCAACTCCATTGGTTACCTGTTCTTCTATCACCGATTGTGGAGAATTGACGATGCTACTATCGATCTCTACTCCACGATTCACCGGCCCCGGGTGCATTATCAAAGTTTCCTTCCCCGTTCGGCGGACCCGCTCCTCGGTAATTCCGTAGAGTTGAGTATATTCCCGCAGGCTAGGGAGTAACCCAGCCTGCTGCCGTTCTAACTGCAGTCGCAGAGCCATGATTACATCCGCTCCGGCCAGCTCTTCATCTAAGTTATAGGTGGTTTTTACCCCCCAGGATTTAATCTCGGGCGGGAGCAGGGTAGGTGGTCCTACCAAGACTACTTCGGCCCCCAAATTTTTAAGTGCCCAAACATTGCTGCGAGCAACCCGTGAGTGTAGTATGTCTCCGACCAGAAGAATCTTACGTCCTTCCACACTGCCCAAGCGCTCCTGCATGGTAAACAGATCCAATAAGGCTTGGGTAGGGTGTTCATGTTGCCCATCTCCGGCATTGATTACCCCTGCTTTTAATTCCTTAGCCAGAAAATGAGCCGCTCCGGAACTGGCATGGCGAATAACAACGATATCCGGCTTCATGGCTTGCAAGGTTCTTGCCGTGTCCAGTAAGCTCTCACCTTTATTGACACTGCTTTGGGCAACTGCCAAACTAGCCGTATCTGCACCGAGGATCTTTGCGGCTGTCTCAAAGGAGGTTCTGGTACGGGTAGAGGATTCAAAAAATAAGGTGTATACGGATTTGCCGCGGAAAGTCGGTAATTTTTTTACCGCCCGACCTAAGATTTCCTTCATTGGTTTGGTTGTGTTGAGAATCGTCTGGATTTCCTTTAAATTAAGATCTTCAATATGCAGAATGTCCTTCCTTGTCCAGCCCATAATTTTATCTCCTTCCGTTGGTTGCCCTTGTGCGCCGTGAAACTTATACTTCCTGATTAGCCAAAAAAAATCCTCTTACCCAAAGGCAAGAGGATATAAGGATACACGTATCCCGTATTCTCCACCCTTGGCTCACTCTCTGGAAAGCTCTTAAAGGGCATATAATATTATTATCGCTAATTTAATGCACTCGTTACTCTGGAAAGATCCTTCGCCCAGGCTCAGGATGACACCCGCGCTCTGTCATACCGAACGCAGTGAAGTATCTTGTCCTGACTCAATCCACACGATCCAGCAAAAGAACCTCTTCCGTCTCATCAATCTCTTTGATGCATACTGATACTATTTCACGACTTGAAGTGGGAAGATTTTTGCCTACGTAGTCAGCACGGATCGGTAACTCACGATGTCCCCGGTCAATCAAGACCGCAAGTTGAATTTTCTCGGCACGGCCCAGATCCATGGTTGCATCTAAAGCCGCCCGGGCCGTACGTCCGGTATAGAGGACATCATCTACTAAGACGACGGTTTTCCCTTCAATATTAAATGGCACCTCGGTCTGATGAACCACCGGTTGAACATCGATTCGACTTAAGTCATCTCGATATAAGGTAATATCCAAGATCCCTAACGGAAGTTTTACCCCTTCGAATTCCTCGATTCGGTTTTGAATTCGTACTGCTAAGGGAACACCGCGGCGGCGGATGCCAATCAGGACAACATCCTCCGTCCCTTTATTTTTTTCCACGATTTCATGGGCGATTCGAGTGATTGCCCGGCGAATTCCGTCGGCATCAAGAATCTTGCTTTTTGTGATTCCTTCCAAAGCTTGCACTCCTTTCAGAATTCGCTAAAGAAAACTGGCTGAATAAAAAAACTGCCTACTCACAGCAGACAGTTTACCTACCTCTTCCTGCCTTCTGTGTCTCACGGGACCATTTTAAAGGCTTCATTTAGTTTAGTCTATATTACATTTTGTCCCTTGTCAATCGAAGATTGTTGAAAAATCATCACCTACGCTATGATATAATACTAAGGGTGATAAAAATGCAAATATTAAAAAATGATTGGCATGAACTATTAAAGGATGAATTTCATCAGGAATATTATCAGAAACTGAGAAAGTATTTGATTCAGGAATACCGAACCCGAACCATATATCCCGATATGTATGATATTTTTAACGCACTGCACTTTACTTCTTACAAAGATGTGAAGGTGGTAATCCTAGGACAGGACCCCTACCATGGTCCCAACCAAGCTCATGGATTGAGTTTTTCCGTCAAACCCGGTGTACCGGCCCCACCTTCTTTACAAAATATCTTTAAGGAATTGGCCAGCGACCTTGGCTGCAGGATCCCCAACCATGGCTACCTTAAAAAATGGGCAGATCAGGGAGTTTTGCTCCTAAACACTTCTCTGACGGTTCGCGCCGGTCAAGCCAACTCTCATGCTCAGATAGGATGGCATCAATTTACGGATAAAGTGATCACCCTCTTGAATCAGCGCAAGGAGCCCGTAGTGTTTATCCTTTGGGGGAAAAATGCTCAAGCTAAGGAAAATATTATCAAGAATCCCCAACATTTTATTATTAAATCTGTTCATCCCAGCCCTCTCTCTGCCTATGCCGGATTTTTCGGCAGCAGACCATTCTCTAAGGTCAATAATATTTTAGTATCCCAAGGGGAGAAACCCATTGATTGGCAGATCGAAGATATTAATTAGACACTTATTTCAAGCTACCCTAGTTCCTGACAACGAATAGCTTCTAAAACCTTTTGGAAAGTTTCCGGAGGTGAGGCGCTGAACTCCAAATATTCTTCTGTTCTTGGGTGCTTAAAACCTAAGAGCAGGGCATGGAGCATCTGTGCTTGTAGCTCAAAGGGGTTCCTCCTTGGTCCGTATAAGGGGTCTCCCAGGACAGGATGCTTAAGATAAGCCATATGAACGCGAATCTGATGGGTTCTTCCCGTTTCGAGGCGAGCTTGAAGGAAAGTAAAATCCCGAAATCGCTCTAGGACTTCATAATGAGTTACGGCGTCTTTAGAGTTGCGAAAAACCACCGCCATTTTTTTGCGATCGCTTGGGTCCCGGCCAATGGGAGCATCTACTGTGCCGGAAGGTTCAAAAATCACTCCGTGAACAATTGCCTGATAGCGCCTGGTCATGCTATGAGCTTTGATCTGCTCTGCTAAACCATGATGGGCCAAATCATTTTTAGCCACTACTAAAAGACCGGAAGTATCCTTATCGATTCGATGAACGATACCCGGCCTAAGTACACCGTTAATCCCGGAAAGATTTTGACAATGATGGAGAAGGGCATTAACCAAAGTACCGGTCCAAGCTCCCGGAGCGGGGTGAACAACCATTCCCTGTGGTTTGTTGACCACTAAGAGATCATCATCCTCATAAATAATATCCAAAGGTATTGCCTCAGCTTCAACCTTTAGCTCTTCCGGCGGTGGCAGTACCACCTGAATCCGGTCCCCTTGGCGAATCTTATAATTAGACTTTTTCACTGCACCATTAACCAAAATATGGCCTTTAGAGATCAGACCTTGGACATAGGCCCGGCTCTTTTCCACCATCTCGGTAACACCCACATCCAAGCGGGTCCCTTCGGGAAGTTCCAGCTCCAGCCTAACCTCCCCTTCCTCCTCCGGTTCGTATTCCAATTCTTGTTCTTCAACAAGCAAAGCTTCGTTAGTCTTTTTCAAACCTATCTATCCCCGTTCCATTTCTTTCCCCACTATTTTTATCATTGAGCTTCCGTTCCCTGTGGTCCTGAACAAATATATGCAACATCATCAAGCCAACCCCGACCACAATAGCACTGTCGGCAAAATTAAAGACAAAAGGCCAGATTTGAAAATCGAAATAATCTACTACTTTGCCAATAAACAATCGATCATAAAAATTCCCAAGAGCTCCACCACCGATTAGCCCCAGACTCAAACGGGTTAACCATTCTCCGCGAGGGATCTTATATTGGGCAATAACAATACCCACCAGGACAATAATGGCCGTAAGGATAAAAATCCGAGATCGACCGGGTAATAAGCCAAAAGCGGCTCCTGGATTTAAGACATAGGTTAAATGAAGTACTTTCGGTAAAATAACTACAGACTCACCGAGGAAAAAATTATCTTGAATTAATACCTTAATTACCCGATCGATAATCCAAACCCCGGCCATGGTTAGCCATATTAACAAGCGATACCCTCCCCACTTCTAGTTCATCTTATCTTATCACAGAAAAGCAGGGATGAGCAATCTTAGGTACGACCGTGTTTTCTTCCGTAGTATACAGTGTTGCCGAAACCTGGCTCCACTTCAACCTCAAGGGTTTCCACTGCTTGAACCGCTCCGATCACTTCGTCGCCATCTTCATAAAGTTCATTGGGATCACTAACATCACGATTAGTCCCGAGATCTTGCAGCGAATCAGAAGTCCCAAAACTGGCTACCGCTTGCCAAGCATCCTCCCCATCAAATTCGACCCGATCAGTTCCATCGTTAAAGGTCCTTGAAAAAGGCATATTGAGATTCTCGTCCTCTACCGGATCACGATGCAAACTATGCTGTTCCTCTTTTTCTTCTAAACGGCTGCATGCAGTACAGACCGTAGTATAGGGCAAAGCTTCTAAGCGCTCCAGGGGAATTTCCTTTTGGCAGCGCTCACAAATACCATACTTGCCTTCTTCATAGCGTTGAAGGGCGGAATCAATAGCATCGGTTCGATGCTTAAGGCGATCCTGAATCGCTACATCCCTTGAACGTTCATATACTTCTGTGGCAATATCGGCAGGGTGGTTATCGATTAAGGATAACTCCGAAATAGAATCACGCATATCCCCAGAAATCAATTCTCGGGAAGTTTCCATGGCATCCTGCTTATCTTTCTTCAGTTGTTCAACTAGCTTTGCATATTTGGCATCTTCCATGTTGAGCCTCCTCCTTGCTCTAGTACCCGTTATGGGCATTGACAATTTTGACGATTTCCCCAATAACTCCGCCGATGACGGGAAGATTTAGAAGGACTAAATTCTTTAAAAACATTACTAAAAGGCCTAAAAGAACCGTGGCCCCGATAGCACCCCCCAATCCCTTCACCAGCCCAACCCCGAAATTAAGCCAAAGAAGCCTGCGGGGATTATTGAGGTAAGCAATATAATCCGTAAGATTAATCCTTTCCATGACTAAATAAAGCTGAGTCACCTTGTCCTGCAATTCCTGCCAATCCAAGGACTGATTAATCTCCTTGTCCTCACGGTTAGCCTTATGATTATCTTCATGAATATTCTCGACAAACATTTTTTCCTTATTTGAGGGTGTCAATACTTTTCACCTCGCCAATGGCTTCAGAATTCAGTTTTCCCCGGCAAACAATAAAAATACCTTCCGAATAGCGTAAAAAAGCAGCCATAGCTTTCCGAGCTATAACTGCCTTATGGTTAATATTATTAACGGCTTTTATTAACTTGATTGTGGATGCCTTTTATGCTCTCATAAGCCCTTGCCAAAAACTCCCGTGGCGAACCTTGGGCTTCCAGCTGGTTGGGATATGCTTCCAATGTCAAAAATCCCTTATAGGAGCAGGGCAAATTACTAACTAACCCCGACCAATCAATACTACCCTGACCGGGCAGCCAGTGCCGATCAACCAGTCCGTCGTTATCCGATAGGTGGGTGGCTAATAAACGCTCACCATATACTTCAAGAATCTGAAAGTCTTCCTGATTGGTGAGTCGGTGATGTGAGCTGTCAAAGCAAAAACCCAACGCGTCTGAAGAGATATTTTGGAGAACAGAGGATACTAGTTCGAGCCGCCGGGTATTCTCCATGGCTATTTTGACCCCCAGCTTCTCCGCAAGGCAGACCAGCCCTCCCAAGCTTTCTACCCCGTATTGATTAAAAACCGGAGGATTTTCCCCATCGCAGAGGTGCATGACCAAAATCGGGATCTCAAACTTTGCGCAATCGTAGAGCCATTGAGTATGCTGAGCAACGATTGCCTTTCTTAATGAATCATTTTCCGACCATAAATGGTTGGAATCACACCAAGGTACATGGATATTCTCCAGGATTAAGCCTTTTTCCCTTACATATGCCGGCATTTTTTCCTTTGGCATAGGAAAAGGATCAAATTCATCCTCCCACCAAAGAGAAGTGCCTGCAAAGCCGGCTTCGCGTATCAAGTTGATTCGTTCTTCAAACGGAAGGACAAAACCAAACCAGGCAAAGATGCCCAATGCCTCAATACTATTACTCATCCACTTCCCTCCTCTTTTAATCCACTCCAATAATCGGTTATCCTACACTAGTAATAAAACCTTTTGTCACTATACTAACCCGCAAAAGATCCTTCGCTTGCACTCAGGATGACACTAGCAGAATGTCATGCTGAACGCAGTGAAGCATCTTGACCCATTACTATTTTGCCTCCCCGATTCGTTCACTCATAAAGGTTGAGCCCAGGATCAATAACCCGCCGAAGATTTGCAGCGGATTCATGCCTTCCCCCAAAAATATTGCCGCGAAAACCACCGCCGAGATAGGATCAATGTAGCTTAAGACAGCTATGGTTTGCCCCTTTAGTTCTTTAACCGCTGAAAAATATAAGAAGTAAGCAATTCCTGTATGAACAATACCTAAGATAAGAACAAACAATAACGATGAGGAATTCCATCCTTGAAAAGCACCCGTTTGGCTCAGGGTATAAGGTAAAATTACTAGAGCCGCCATAACCAGTTGTACTAAGGTTGTTTCGTAGCCGGAAAGGTTCTTGATAAACTTATTCATGATAATGACACCGGCATAAAGAGCTGCCGCGGCAAGACCTAACAATATCCCTTTAGTATGATCATAACCACTTCCCAGATTGTCCCCGCCGCTATAGATAATTAGCACCAACCCAAACATAGCCATAAGTATTGAGGCGACCTTAACCGGACTAAGCTTTTCCTTAAGCAAAAAAGGAGCCAAGGCCATAACAAAAATCGGTGCAAAATAATAACTCAAGGTGGCATTAGGAACCGTAGTATAATTATAGGCTTCAAAAAGCAAGATCCAATTAAAACCAATCGCCGCACCGGAAAGGATCAGCAGCAGGGCATTTTCCTTTAGCCTGCGTAGGGAGATCTTGCTTTTAAGGATAAAACTAATACCGAATAAAAAAATACTGCCAATAACACCTCGTATAAATGCTATTTCACTAGCAGAAAGATTTGTGTTTTTGACAAAAACGCCGATACTGCCGAAGATCAACATGGCAGTAACCAGCTTTAGTTTCCCACTCATTCCCGCTGTCTCCTCCATTCACCGCGGACTTATAACATCCAAGTAGAAGATCCGACCCACATGCTCAGGATGACTAATAGTTTTGCCATTTGTCATGCTGAGCGATTAGCGAAGTATCTTGACCCGATATAATTCTTCCATCGTATATATATATGGAAGTCTGAAAAAATAAACGTAAACCCGCCAAAAGCGGGTTTTATCTAAGTTATAAGGAAGCTCCCAGTTAATTCTACGTTAAATAACCGATCAATAAGCCCAAGGCTAAAAGCAACCCGAAAAAGGTATTAGTCTGCCCGGAAGCTTTCATTGCCGGCATCATCGTGATGGGCTCTGTCTTGCCAACGAATCCCTTGGTAGCTTGAATGGCTTTCGGTATGCTGAATAAAGCGATAAGAGCCCAGGGGGTAATAATTCCGGCAACTACAAGACCAACTAACCACAGATAAGCGCTGCCGAACATAACCCCCATAAAAGTAATAGCCCTTTCCGGTCCAAGAACGACCGGAATTGTTTTCCGTCCATTAGCTTTATCCCCATCCCGATCACGGAGATTGTTGCTTAGGTTAATCAGACCGACAAGGATACCGCTGGGAACGGCAACTAATACAGCAGTGCTTGAAACATAGCCGGTCTGAATGAAAAAAGCAATTAGAATAATCAAGAAGCCCATGAATAAGCCGGAAAACAGTTCTCCTAAAGGTGTATAGGAAATCGGAAAAGGCCCCCCCGTATAGAGGTAACCCATTAACATACAAAATGAGCCAACCACCGCCAGCCACCATGAAGAGGAGGCACAGATGTAGACACCCAATAATACCGAGATACCATACATTATCAAGGCTAAGGTCATGATAAAACGGGGTGACATGCCATGGCGCACAATACCGCCGCCAATTCCCACCGACTTTTCCGTATCCAGCCCCCGTTTGTAATCGTAATACTCATTAAATAAGTTCGTAGCTGCTTGAATAAGGATGCTGGCAATCATCATCGCCGCAAAAAGCAATAGATGCTTTTTACCTTCCAGCAGTGCCAAGATTGATCCCAGCAGAACCGGTACAATGGCGGCCGTCAAAGTATGTGGCCGTATCAATTCCCACCAAACCTTCCAGCTATGCTCCTTAGGCGGTGAGCTATCCTTAAAATTAGTACTCATAGTTCTCTCCTCTTATTGTCTATCTTTTCTTTTTAACATAATATCTTTATTATATCCAGTTCTCTCTTCACAATAAAGATCGAATTAGCTAAAAGGCATTAGATTGAACTGGAGCGTAAAGGTCAGGATCTGCAATTGACTCAACGATCATACGCACGCGCCCCCAGCATTTTTACCGGCTACATATCCCGAAGACCAAGCCCACTGCAGGTTATAGCCCCCACAGTCCCCGTCAATATCTAAAATCTCACCGGCAAAATACAGCCCCGGTACAAGCTTCGATTCCATTGTAGCGGGGTTAATATCCCGGACATCGATTCCTCCCGCGGTGACTTGAGCAGCAGTCCAGCTATTGGTTCCGGTCACTTGGAAACGCCAGTCTTGCAGAAGGTGAAGTATACCCTCCTTTTCCCGGCTCGTTAACGCGGAAACCGGCTTATTGATATCTTCGATACCTACCTGTTTTAATACTACCGCTGCCAGTTGCTTATTGATAAAGCCCACAAAACTAAAGTGCACACTTTTCTCCGGATGATCCTGCCGGCGTTTTCTAAGGTGTTCACCGAGTTTTTCTTTAGACCATGTAGGGATCATTACTACTTTAAGCCAAACTTCCCGGTTCTTCTTAAGATACTCGGCAGCAGTACGACTTAATTGAAAAATTGGCGGTCCCGATATCCCGTAATCAGTAAATAAAATTTCCCCCTGAGCTTGAGCCAAGGTTTTTCCTTTATGCAAAATTTCCGCTGCTCCGTCAAATTTAATCCCTTTGATCTGTTTGAGAAAGGGTTCTGCCAGCTTCAGTTGCACTAAGGCCGGAAAAGGTTCCACTAGCCGATGCCCCAGTTTTTCTGCTAAAGCATAGCCGCTGCCATTGGAACCTAAATTAGGAGCTGCCTTTCCTCCCGCAGCCAAAATAACCCGATCAGCGGAATACTTATTCCCACTCTTGTCCAATATCTCGAAACCTTTGGCCAGCTTAACAATTTCTTTTACCTCGGACTCCAGGACCGTCTCGATACCCAAACGTTCCACTTCATAACGCAGGACATCTAAGACACTGGAGGCTTGATTGGAAAAAGGAAAAAACCTCCCTTCATCTTCTACTTTATGGGTAATTCCCAGCTCCTCGAAAAACTCAATAGCTTGGAAATTATCAAAGGCTTGCAAAGCACTATAAGCAAATTTGGGGGTTTGGCCATGATAATGGGAAATGTGCAGATCCGTATTAGTTAAATTACAACGCCCATTGCCTGTGGTTAAGATTTTCTTACCGACCCGTTGATTCCTCTCTAGAATCGTAACCTCCGCTCCGGCACGGCCGGCAATCACCGCGGCAAAAAGACCGGCCGCTCCTCCCCCGATGATGATGATCTTAAGCTTCTTACCTTCCGGCATTGGCATCCCCCTTAGAATTAGCCAAAATAACATTGCTTCTATGATACACTATTTTCTCTTGCAAGACTAATCTTGACACTAACGAACAAAGCAGTCAACTTGATATTAATAGCTTATTATCGTATAATACATATAGAAATAGCATATAAATAAAAACCGGGATGACGCTAACATCCCGGCTGTACAACTAGCCGCAGTGAGCGGCAATTTAAGGTCGGAGCAAATAGCTCTCTTGCTAGGGATGGGCTACTTGCTCTTTTGCATTCCGTTAATTATTAATACAATTAAAGTCGCGAATGCCACAGCATACATCAATGCTTCATACGTACTCATAAGCCTCACCTCCTTTCATGGAGGATCGACCGCCCACCTAGCCCTATTAGTTGTACAATGCGATTATACCACAATTTTCTAATTATTTGGATATTATTAATTTATTGATAAGAGCAATTAACGCGAGGAAGCCTAGCCACTCTGAAAGAGCGACCAGGCTTCTCTTATTTGTCGAATCTTAAGAGTGTCAGACCCCCCTCATAATTCGACATCCGCACAAAAAAGTAAAAGGGAAGGTCTCCCATCCGGTCAACCTTCCCTCATGAACTCCCTAGAGTTCTATAATTTATTTTCAGTACTTATGGCTACGATTGCTGCAATAGCGCAATTTGTTTTACTTTTCGATGATAACGTCCAGTAAATCGCCATTTTTAAGACCGAAAGCATTGCCCTCATCGGTGTCCACATGCATGTCCAGAGCATAATTGGGGTTTACCCGAATCAAGACCCGCTCAAAGACCCCGGCACGCGGTCCGGTAACCTGAACTTTTACATGATCACCGTCGTTTAGGCCATATTTTTCGGCATCTTCCGGGGTCATATGAATATGACGGGCAGCAATAATGGTTCCGGCATCAACTTGTACTTTGCCTGCCGGGCCCACAAGTTCCATTCCCGGAGTCCCGGCGATATCTCCCGAATCCCGTACAGGGGGCTTAACGCCTAGCTTAAAGGTATCAGTGGCGGCCAGCTCGATTTGAGTGGCTTTCCGTGCCGGTCCCAGAACACGCACATTAGGCATAGATCCCTTAGGTCCAACTAAGGTTACACTTTCTTCACAGGCAAATTGACCGGGTTGGGATAGATCCTTAGTTTTAGTTAGTTGATGGCCTGCCCCAAATAAGATGCCGATATGTTCTTCGGTGAGATGGACATGACGATTGGAAATTCCGACCGGCACTTTAAAGGTATTCATTATAATTACCTCCTGGTTTGGTTTAGTTTACTTTATCTCTAGCACACATTAACTAATTATACTCCATAATTCGCCAAAAATCTGTGTCTGAATATTACTACTTTGAGTTAGAACTATTCTTTATCTTTGCTTAGCATATCCCAAAGTATTCAGGGACATGAGAACTAATAAAAATTATCCGCCTACGAAAGATTTCTACTTCTGATAAAAAGAGATACTTTCACTATACAGCCAAAAAAATCTCCCCTCCCGACAAAATATAAGGAGAGGAGATTTCTTGTCCGTTCAATCAGCCTTTCGCCAACGGAGATCCGGCTTACGAGCAGCCCCGGTTTCATCTAAGCGAGTGACCAGAGTGCTGTGGGGAGCGTTCTTCACCTTTTCTACATCAGACCTTGCCTCTTCGGCAATTTGCATCAAGACTTGCGCAAATTGCTCCAAGGTTTCCAAGCTCTCCGTCTCAGTGGGCTCGATCATCATAGCCTCTTCGACAATGAGAGGGAAGTAGATAGTCGGTGGATGATAGCCATAATCCATTAACCTTTTGGCGATATCCAGGGTATGAACACCAAAGGACTTAAGGTTTTTTGGGGTGATGATGAATTCATGCATGCAAATGCGGTCATAAGGTAAATAATAATGCTCTTTTAAGATACTCATGAGGAAATTAGCATTGAGCACAGCATTTTTCGAGGCCGCAGTCAACCCTTCCCCGCCTAGAGCCCTGATATAGGCATGGGCTTTTACCAGTACCCCGAAGTTGGCTTGGAAAGCCCGCACTCGACCGATAGACAGGGGACGATCGGAATTTAAGAAGTATTTTCCCTCATCTGTTCGCTCAACCACCGGCTTGGGCAGATAAGGAGCAAGAAACTCCTTGACTCCCACAGGACCTGCTCCCGGTCCCCCACCGCCATGAGGGGTAGAAAAGGTCTTGTGCAAATTAAGATGGATTACATCAAAGCCCATATCGCCGGGACGAGCAATCCCCATAATGGCGTTGGCATTGGCCCCGTCATAATAGAGGAGTCCACCTACATCATGAACGATTTTGGCGATTTCTAAGATATTCTCATCAAAAAGACCTAAGGTATTAGGGTTGGTCAGCATCAAAGCTGCCACTTCTTCGTTGGCAACTTGACGCAAAGCCTCTATATCCACCCCACCCCGCTCATTGCTGGGAACCTGCACGATATCATACCCAGCCATAGCAGCAGTTGCCGGGTTAGTACCATGGGCCGAATCCGGAACGATAACCTTCGTCCGTTTAAGGTCCAGACGATGCTCATGATAAGCCTTGATGATAAGGATACCGGTCATTTCTCCATGAGCTCCGGCAGCAGGCTGCAAAGTAAAGGCCTCCATACCGGTAATTTCCTTAAGATCGGCCTGAAGCTCGTACATCAAACCCAAGGCCCCTTGCGTTAATTCCTCAGGCTGATAAGGATGGATCTGGCTAAAGCCAGGAAGGCGGGCTAACTTTTCATTAACCTTGGGGTTATATTTCATAGTACAAGAACCTAAGGGATAAAAACCTGAATCGACCCCATGATTGAAGGTAGAAAGCCTTGTAAAATGACGGACAACATCCACTTCGGAGACTTCGGGCAATTCCGGTTCCTTTTCTCTCAAGAATTCTCTCGGCACTAAGGATTCCAAAGATGCTTCCGGTACATCGCAGGGAGGCAAGCTAACCCCGGTTCTTCCCTCGCGGCTCAATTCAAAGATAAGCGGCTCTAAAGCTTTCATTTAATCTCCCCCAATCTGGCGATTAGCCCATCAATATCTTCTTTAGTCTTCGTCTCTGTTACACAGAAAAGAAGATGATGATCCAATTCGGGATAGAACCGGGAAAGATCGAGGCCACCAATTATTTGATGTTTCAGCAGCTCCTCATTGATTTGGGCGGGGCTTTTTTCCGTAGCGATCACGAATTCGTGGAAGAAGGGCCCGGTAAAGGCCAGCTTCATCCCGGGAACTTTCGCAATTTCTTGGGCGGCATAGTGAGCCTTTTGCAGATTAAGCTTTGCCATTTCCTTGAGGCCGGTTTTCCCCAGACCAGATAAATGAATAGTAAAAGCTAAGGCGCAAAGGGCTTCGTTGGAACAAATATTAGAGGCTGCCTTTTCCCGGCGGATATGCTGTTCCCGGGCTTGGAGAGTAAGCACATAGCCCTTCTTGCCGTTTTTGTCCTTGGTCGCTCCCACAATCCGACCTGGCATCCGGCGAAGATATTTATCCCGGCAGGCCAAGAAGCCAAGATAGGGGCCTCCGTAGTTCAGAGGATTGCCAAAGGGCTGCCCCTCACCGACAGCGATATCCGCGCCCAATTCCCCCGGTGATTTAAGGAGTCCTAAGGAAACGGGGTTTACCACCATAACCATTAAAGCACCCTTAGCATGTGCCATCCGGGCAATTTCCTCGGCTTTCTCTATGGAACCGAAGAAATTAGGACTTTGCAGCAGAACCGCCCCAACCTCTTGATTAAGCTCTTTTTCCAGAGCTTCCAAGTTAACTACCCCATCTTCATAAGGAATCCCGACAATTTCCACTCCGCGAGGCGGGAGATAAGTATGCAATACCTCCCGGTATTCGGGATGAATAGTCTGGGGGACTAGGATTTTCTTTCGCCGGGTGGCGTCACAGCTCATCAGAGCCGCTTCTGCTAAAGCCGATGCCCCATCATACATAGAAGCATTGGCACCATCCATTCCCGTTAATTCACAGACAAGGGTCTGAAATTCATAGATTGCTTGGAGGGTTCCCTGGCTGATCTCCGGCTGGTAAGGAGTATAAGCCGTATAGAATTCCGAGCGGAGCAGGAGCTGATCCACATAGCTGGGAATAAAGTGCTCATAAGCCCCCGCTCCCAGATAAGAAGTATATTCTTCAACAGTTTTGTTCTGTGCAGCAAGGTCACCTATATATCTCACTAATTCGAGCTCCGACATTCCTTCCCGAATCTTCAATTGGGCTTGGCGCCGAACGCTTTCCGGGATGTCCGCAAAAAGCTCTTCAAAAGAGTTGACTCCTATCCGGGCAAGAATTTGTTCTTGCTGGTCTACGGTGTTCGGCACATAATTCATCATTAGCCCTCCTCTGCCACAAAAGCCTCATATTCCGCTGCCGACATTAATTTATCCAGTTCTTTGAGGTCGTCAGCTTCGATTTTGATCAGCCAGCCCTCACCGTAGGGATCGTTATTCAGCAGTTCGGGTGAATCGAGAACCTCCTGATTGAACTCGATCACTTTACCACTTACCGGGGAATTAATATCCGATACAGCTTTAACGGACTCAACGGTTCCAAAAGCCTGTCCCGCTTCTACAGTTGCATCGTTATCCGGTAATTCCACAAAAACCACATCACCCAAACTATCTTGAGCATGATCAGTGATTCCTATGGTCACTGTGTTACCTTCTACTTTTGCCCACTCATGAGATTTGTTGTACTTTAATTCCACTGGATTCATAATAATTTTCCTCCTTATATGTTGAAACAGAGGGACAGGTCCCTTGTTTCATTTATGATGCATTTGGCTGCGCTCAGCATGACAACGCTTTTTGAAACAGAGGGACTGTCCCCTTGTTTCACTTTCCGGCCTGCTAGTGCCGTTTGTAGAATTGTGAGGGAATAATCTGGGCTTTTACTGCTTTACCCCGAATCATCACTTCGAGGGTTTCGCCCATTTGAGCATATTCTGAGGAAATCAGACCTAAGGCGATATTTTTATTAAGGGTCGGTGAGAAAGAACCTGAGGTGACAAAGCCGATTTCCTTCCCCTCCTTGTGTAAGGGATAATGAGAACGGGCAATTCCTCGTTCGATCATTTCCAGACCTACCAACTTGCGGGGTACTCCCTTTTCCTTCTGAGCTTGTAAGGCTTCCTTGCCAATGAAGTTCTCCTTATCCAGTCTGACAAAGACCCCCAACCCTGCTTCCAGAGGTGAAATATCACGGCCCAGCTCATTGCCGTATAGGGGTAAGCGGGCTTCAAAGCGCAGTGTATCCCGTGCTCCCAGACCAATTGGTTGCACACCCTCCTCTGCCCCTACCTCAAGGATTTTCCGCCACATTTCCGGAGCCGTTTCCGGGGCAAAATATAGTTCAAATCCATCTTCACCTGTGTACCCCGTCCGGGAAATCAGGCAGCTAACTCCATTTACCTCTCCATGAGTAAACCAGTAATACTTAATTTGGCTTAAATCAAGAGTTGTAAGTTTCTGAAGAATTTTTTCTGCCAAAGGCCCCTGCAGAGCTAATTGGGCAAACTCAGGGGAGCGATTTTCAAGGTGTACTTGATAATTCACAGCCTGCTCTTGCATCCAAGAAAAATCTTTGTCCGCATTAGAAGCATTAACAACTATGAAAAACCGTTCCTGGTTATAGCGATAAACCAGCAGGTCATCCACGATTCCCCCATCGGGATAACACATGGGGGAATATTGAATTTGATTGTCCTGAATTCGTGAAATATCATTGGTCAATATGTACTGGATAAAGGCAAGGGCCTCCTTTCCCTTCACCTCCACTTCGCCCATATGAGAGACATCAAAAAGCCCTGCTTTGTTTCGCACTGTTTTGTGTTCTTCAATAACTCCGGCATATTGGACAGGCATTTCCCAACCGCCAAAATCAATAAGTTTAGCCCCAGCTTTTAGATGTTCCTCATAAAGCGGTGTTCTTTTGAGTTCTGTCACTTTGGACACCTCCTTAAAATAACAGTATTTACTAATCTTAAAAAAACATGAAAGAAAATATAAAAAGACAGATAAATAACGCGTCGCGTTACCTCTGTCCTTTAACCTGAGAGATTTGCCCTATGGCTACCCCTTTGGTGTTCTCATCTGAGAAGCTCTCCAGAGTTTCGTCTTCCAGCAGTACTTTTGCCTGAGAGTTTCCCCTACTGAATCTGCGACATCCAGGAAGTTTCTCCTTCGGCGCCCAAAACTTTGGGTCTCTCCTACCGGAATCATTCGAACATTATTTATTTGCTGATCTTATTATAATCAGGGAAGGGGCTTTCGTCTACATTGTATAACTCATTTCTAATAATTAATAATCGGACAATTTAGACAACTTCATCTTAAAGCTTATTGGCAAGAGTATTTAACTCATTGCCAACCTGCTGAAGCTCCTCAACCATCTGAGCAATTTCCTGGGTGGCTCTTGCTTGTTCTTGGGTAATCACATTGTTTTGAAATACCCCTTTGACGACTTCTTCCATGGTATTCTGAAACTTAGTTAGCAAAATATTAATTTCATTAGCTGAGCGATTACTCTCCTCCGCCAGTTTACGAACTTCCCCGGCTACCACCGAAAACCCCTTACCATGTTCCCCCGCCCTGGCCGCTTCAATCGCTGCATTCAGGCCTAAAAGATTGGTTTGCTTGGAGACACGGCGGATAAATTCCAGAACCCCTTCCGTAGCCTTGACTTGCTTTTTAGCATCTTGAGCTTCCGTGGCCACAGTCTGACTTACACCGGCTACTTCCTCAGAAGAGGCCGCCATTTCCTGAATCGCCCCGGCAGCCTGTTCCAAGGCCTCACCCATCCGTGACACATGTTCCTTCAGAATTTCTTTTAGTTCCTCATCTCGGAGCAAGGAAGCAACCATCGCCGCCGCAACCTTAGCTACTGGAATGACTATGTCCAGAGGCCCGGCGACACCAAAGGTCCCCACCTTTTCACCCTCATAGGTAATAGCAATATTAAGTCCCTCTCTTAACTTTCCTTGGGATTGAGCCTCATCCTCCGCTGTAATTCGGATATCGTTTATTGAGGTTGTCATAATGCGTTGGGCACCGTTATGTACGATTCCAACCCGTTGCTTTGCCGAATCAGCAATTATTTTCCCTGCTGTGTCACATACGATACCATGAAACCCGCTTTCAGAATAAATCAAATCAACAATGCGATTCGCAATGCCCTCTGTGAGCTTCATCCTCTCATCTCCTACCTCTGCACTGGGATAACATCCATACCCTATATCACATTAATCTCTTCTTTATTTATTATTTATAGAATAATTTGTATTTGTAAACAACTTATTATTTTTATGATACTAATTTATTAAGCACTTGTCCATGAACTTTTTCCAAAAGTTCTATTATATTTCTCAGTTTTTCTAAACAAAGAAGGAGGGCTGCATACTACTACTAGGAAAAATAGTTTGCAGCACTCCTTAAAAAAATATCTACGCTTAAGCCATAGTGATATTAAAAACTATTTCCGTATTCATATCAAGATCCGTTAAAGATTGCTGACAACGCCGGCGCAACGGGGGCATAAGCTGGGATGGTCATGGTTTTCACCGACTCTTGTATCATAGATCCAACAACGCTCACATTTTTCACCGGCGGCGGAATTTACAGCGATACTTAACCCCTCCAAAGTCTCGGCTAGAGTGACTCCCTCCGGTTTTTCTTCGTCTGCTTTATGAACCCTAACCGCGGAAACAATGAAAATTTCAGCTAAGTTAGGAATACCCTTTAAGAATTCCTCCAGTTTCGCATTTGGATAAAGGTCTACTTGGGCAGTTAAAGGATGGTTGATCAGTTTATCCTGGCGTGCCTTTTCCAAGGCCCTGGTAACTTCGGAACGGACAGCCAGCAAAGTATCCCATTTCTGTTCCAAAGCTTCATCCATCCACTCAGGATCAGCCTTTGGCATTTCTTCGGTTTGAATTAAGGAGCCTTCGGCAACGCCGGGAACATAGCTCCAGATCTCATCGGCGGTAAAGGTCAATACCGGAGCAATCAAACGGACAAGGGCGTGAAGGACTTGATAAAGCACAGTTTGAGAAGCCCGGCGCAGGGTAGAGTTTTTCCCTTCCACATAAAGGCGATCCTTGACAATATCCAAATAAATGGCACTTAATTCTACTGCACAGAAGTTATGAACAGTGTGATATACCCAGTGGAATTCGTATTTTTCATAGCCTTGAAGAACCCGGTCAATAACTTTACCCAGCTGCAGCAAGGCCCAACGATCAATCTCCGGCAAATTCTTAAACTCCACCCGATCCCTAGCCGGATCAAAGTCGTTAAGGTTACTAAGCAGGAATCTTAAGGTATTGCGGATCTTCCGATAAGCCTCGGACATCTGCTTCATGATCCGCGGAGACGCCGCTACGTCGTTTTTATAATCGGCAGAACATACCCAAAGTCTTAAAATATCCGCTCCCATATCCTTAGCCACTTGTAGGGGGTCCACACCATTGCCTAAGGACTTGGACATTTTCCGACCTTTTTCATCCACAAGAAAGCCGTGGGTGAGAACCGCTTTATAAGGAGCCTTGCCATAAGCCGCTACCGCCGTAGACAAGGAAGAGTTAAACCAACCCCGATGTTGGTCGGAGCCTTCCAAGTAAAGATCGGCAGGCCAGGTTAGCTCCTCTCTTTCCATCAACACTCCCGTATGACTGGTTCCCGAGTCAAACCAAACATCCATAATATCCGACTCCTTGCGGAACTTCTTGCCGCCGCAGGAGCAAGTGAAACCATCAGGCAAGAGTTCTTCAGCCGGGCGGGCAAACCAGGCATCAGAGCCTTCTTCACGGAAGATCTCTTGAACCTTGGCAATTGTTTCATCAGTGATGATTTCTTTCCCGCAATCCTCACAGTAGAAAATGGGGATGGGCACACCCCAGGTCCGTTGCCGGGAGATACACCAATCACCCCGGTCGGCCACCATATTATAGATCCGCTCTTTACCCCAAGCCGGAATCCACTGAACATTATCGATTTCCTCTAAAGTCTCTTGGCGGAAGCCATCGATGGAAGCAAACCATTGTTCGGTAGCCCGGTAAATGATCGGGTTTTTGCAGCGCCAGCAGTGGGCATAGCTGTGCTTGATCTTATCGGCGTGAACCAGAGCATTGCGATTCTTGAGATCTTCGATGATCTCCGGATTGGCTTTATCCACCTTCATCCCGGCATAGACTCCGCCTTCGGCGGTAAATTTACCTTGATGATCCACAGGGCAAAGGACAGGAAGTCCATATCCTTTTCCCACATTAAAGTCTTCTTCCCCATGGCCGGGAGCGGTATGAACGCAGCCTGTACCGGCTTCAAGGGTTACATGATCGCCAAGAATCAACACAGAATCCCGATCAAGGAAAGGATGCTTGCAAATAACTCCCTCTAAATCTTTACCCACAAAACGCTTTTCCACCGCTAGTTCTAAATTCCAAGTGGAGCGCAAGTTTTCTAATAGACCCTCTGCTACCAGCCAATGTTCATTTTCTACCTGAACTTGAACATAGGCAAACTCTTCATGGAGAGTAATCGCTAAGTTAGCCGGTAGTGTCCAAGGTGTGGTAGTCCAGATTATAACATAAGTGTTCCCTTCTGTAAGGACTCCTTTGCCATCACGAACCGGGAATTTAACGAAAATGGCATCAGAAGTCTTTTCCGCGTACTCGATCTCCGCTTCCGCCAGTGCCGTCTCACAAGAAGGACACCAATAGACAGGCTTCAAACCCTTATAGATATAATTCTTTCTCGCCATTTTGCCAAAAACACCGACTTGAGCAGCTTCGTACTCTTTTTCCAGAGTCAAATAGGGGTTCTGCCAATCACCACGCACCCCAAGCCTTTTAAATTGCTCCCGTTGGATGCCGATATATTTTTTAGCATATTCCTTGCACATTTTCCGGAATTCTACCACAGAGACCGCATGGCGGTTAACCCCTAACTTCTTGATTACCTGCTGCTCGATGGGCAAGCCATGGGTATCCCATCCAGGCACATAAGGAGCATCATAGCCCGCCATAGTTTTGTACTTAACAATAATATCCTTAAGAACTTTATTAAG